>JANLSI010000783.1:0-1745 GCA_031362345.1 Pseudomonadota bacterium | reverse complement strand
CGATCAGGCCTGGCCCGGGCTCACGTTTGATGAGGTCACGCGCAAGCTCTCCGGCTCGCAAGGCCCCGAGCGCATCATCGATCTCCTGATCCGTCTCGGACCCCATGGTGACGGGTTTGGTCGCAATCCGGCGGGCTATACCTTGGACACGATCAAAGCCGCGCCCCACGGCATCGATCTGGGCCCGTTGGTGCCGCGTCTGCGCGAAATGATCAACACCGCGAGCGGTCGCATCGAACTGGCTCCACAGGTCATGGTGGACGATCTTCCTCGCCTTCAGGCGCACATGGCGACGCCATGGCAAGAAACCGTATTGATCGGACGGCGTGTGCTGCGCGCGAGCAACTCCTTCATGCACAACCTGCCACTGACCTCAAAAGGGCCCGATGCCTGCACCCTGCAAATCGCGCCGCAAGACGCCGCGCGCATCGGGGTGAGCGATGGCGACAAAGTCCTCGTCCGCAGCAGGGTCGGAGAGGTGGTGGCGCTAGCCGAGGTGACCTCCGACCTCATGGCCGGTGTGGTTAGCCTTCCCCATGGCTACGGGCACGCAGCACCAGGCACGCGGCTCACGGTTGCGAATGTGCGGCCTGGGGTCAATATCAACGCCCTGACAGATGACCAGGTCTACGATGAGGCGAGCGGATGCGCAGTGTTCTTCGGTGTGCCGGTTGCGATTGCGGCCGCGCCTCAAGCAACACCGAACGACGAGGCAATGCATTGAGCGGACACATGAGTGAAGCTGTCGCCCGCGTTAACCATCGAAGATCCTGCGGCAAAAATCGCGCGGAGCCATGTAGTCGGCCCTGACGAGGTTCAGAGGAGCACCGTGACCGGGACCAGCCATTGTGGACGAACTACTGGCGCCAGAAGTCGTCCCTGATCCGCCTCATGGGAGCCCAATGATAAATATTGAGAACGAACAGGTGTTCGACTGCACCGCGCGCGAAGCAGCTGTCACGGGCCGAAAAGAAAATCGATTTGGATCTAATTCAGATCCCGTGCAGCGTCCGGAAAGCGGAAAAATCTAAGCCGGCCTTGTGGGTCGACTCCAACCTCTGCTGCGCGATGCAAAACGGGACGCCGGCCTGGTAGCTGAAGCCGCTCGACTCGCTATGGGCAGAGTGAGGCCTCTGCCCTAGCTGCGACAGATATCGCAGGCTGGCGGAATCGAATCTGATTGGCTGAAACAAACCGTGCATCACTTGCTCGGGGCTTCAAGCATACTTAATGCGAAGTCCGCGCCTAGCGTCGGGTCGCGACAACCTCCGTCATCTCCGCCTGTTTTAAAATCCGCCCCGAAGTTGCCCGCGTCATTAGCAAGCGCAGCGCGGTAATGACGCGGGCGGATTCCTGAGCGCAGTCACGAAGTTAGTGCAGCGATTCTGGGATGACGGTCGAATGACGGCGTCGCCAATTCTGAATTCCACGCACCGGCCACTGCTCACGTTCAGCACCTGACCGTCAATGTCGAGGATCTCAATCGACAAGGGAAGTAGGCCTAGACGAGTCAAGCGCGGGCGCCAGCCCGGCGCAGCGAACCCTTGACGCGGCACTCGAAACAATACACTTAATCATGGCTGCAAGCGCGGCAGGGTCGTGCTTGCAGCCATGCAAACCTGCGCTCTTGTTCATCAATATGACAATCCAACACGAACATCCGAGACGATCTAACGTGATCAAAAGTGATCCCATGTGAGCCAACAAAATCCAGTGTGATACGACGTGCTACGCGTTGCTACGGC
>JANLSI010000261.1:0-5833 GCA_031362345.1 Pseudomonadota bacterium | reverse complement strand
CGTCAAACGCTGTGCGGTTAGAAAATGCGCGACGCCGCTGGGACGGACACGGGGGGCGCAGCGCCCCGCCCGCGCAGGGCGCGGTCGGGGCGCTGCACGGGTCAGGCAGCGCGCGGCAAACTGTCGCGCTTCGGCAGCTGTTCGACGTTGTCACTGGTGAAGGGCTCTAGGACCGGCTTTTCGGCCATGCGGTCGTGCTTGAGGATGATTGCGATTTCGTAGCTGCGTGCCAGCAAGAATGAGCCAACGGCCAGTTCTAGGCCGGTACGGAAGACCCCCATCATGATGGGTTCTGCCGTCGCGCCGGCGAACCAGAGGGCACAGATCATTGCCAGGCCGGCGCAGATCAACATGGCCAAGCCGATCATGTCGAGCGAATAGCAGAACCAGTTTCTATTTTTCATATCGTTTTTTCCGTCATTTTTTTTTGGCCGGTCTGCAAGGGACATCCGGCGCTTTTATTTTGGTCGGGCAAATATAGTTCGCCTCTGTTTCTATACTGTTAAGTGCGCCACAAAAGGGCTGCGATTTAACACTCGTTTATAGAGTTGGCCCCCGGACTCACCGCGCCCCGACGATGCGGAAGATGGGTGATTTTGCGGAGCGGCATTAGACGCAAAGCCGGTCCATGGCGGCTGTCGACTTCGTCACACAATTTAAAGGTAATTGAATGACACTGACGTTAAATGCGGATTTATAAGACTATCCTGGCGCGGACGGCCGGCTCAGGTTGGCCCGCGCAGGGCTTCAGTGCCGGTCGCGCATCAAGCTTTGCAGGGTGTTTTCAACTTCTTCGAGCCGCGCCACGATTTTCTGACGCTGGTAGTTGTTCAAGCCTGGCGACTCGCGCGCAATGCGCAGCTGCTCGGCGGCGTAGGGGAATTCGCCGACACCGTAGTAATACTCGGCCAGGGAACCATGGGCTTCGGGCGCTTCGCCGAGGCGGTTGTGCGCATCGGCCAGCAGTTTGTAAAACTTAGGGTCACGACGGTCCGATAGGCCGTAGCCGCCAAGCAGGTCCTTGGCGTCCTGAGCGCGGTCGACCAGCAGCAGTGCATTGACGTAGCCATACACTGCGGCGCGGCTCTCCGGCTCAAGTTCGTAAGCCTTGGCGAAATAAGGCAGTGCATCAGCAAAAAGGTTGGCGCGCTGCTCAAGCTGCCCGGCCGCAATGCGAAAAGCGATGAGCTTAGGGTAGGCGCCGAGCAGTTTGGTCAGTTCGATACGTGCTTTTTCGAAATCGCCCGCTTCAATCAAGGCCAGCGCGTAGCCATAGCGCAGCGCTTCTTCATGCGGGTCATCGTGCTTGGCCAGCGCCTCCTGGAAATAGCGCACTGCCTGCATCGGCTCTGGTTCCGCCATGACGCGCAGCTTGGCCTTGACCAGGTAGTAATTGAAGCTGTCGCCATGCACACCCGTCTGCTTGATCTGCTCGGCGCGGTTGCGCGCCTCGGCGATACGATTGATGGTGATCGGATGGGTACGCAGGTATTCGGGAATGTAGGCCGGGTCGCTATAGCGTGTAGCGCGCTGCATGCGTTCGAAGAACGACGCCATCATCTGGGTATCGTAGTTGGCCTGGTTCATGAGCTGGATGCCGAACGCGTCAGCCTCCTTCTCGTTGGCACGGGTGAAATTGATTTGCATCTGTTGGGCGGCCGCTTGCCCAGCCATCAGCGCGCCGGCACCGGCTTGCGGGTTAACCGCCATCAGCACCAGACCTGCGACCATTGAGGCGATCATGGGCGCCGACATGTGCGCGGATTCTTCGATCATGCGCGCGCCGTGACGCTGGGTAACGTGGGAAATTTCGTGGCCCAGTACCGACGCCAACTCGCTTTCATTCTGGGTTTCGAGCATGAGCCCGGTGTACACCGAGACATAGCCGCCCGGCAGCGCGAAAGCATTGATCTCCGGGCTCTGTATCATAAAAAAATGAAACGGGAGCTCGTAATGGGTGAATTTGCTGAGGCTGGCGCCCAACGACTGGGCATAGTCCTCCACTTCGTCATCGCTGACGAGGGGCGCCTGGCGACGGATCTGGCGCATGTATTCTTCGCCCAACCGATGTTCCTGTTCGGGCGAGATGATGGCCCCGGCCGAATCACCGATTTCCGGTAGTTCGATCGAATCGGCTGCCTCCAACGACGCGGAAATTCCGAGTGCGGCGAGCAGAATGACGGCGGAGCAGAGTTGATTTTTCATTGACGGATCCGGCGGGCTGGCGCCGCACTTACGGTAACACAAGGCCAGGGCGTACCCTATTATTGATGAGCCACCGATTGTGACTGAGCCCTCGACTGAGAGTTCGCTCGAAGCCAGGCATACGCGGACGACAGCTCGCACACCAACACCAGTTTTATACGGAACCATGTAATGACCGTCGAGAAACGCAACGCGTTCTACGCGCAATCGGGTGGCGTCACCGCCGTCATCAATGCCTCCGCCTGCGGCGTCATTCAGACCGCGCGCCAGCATCCGGACCGCATCGGCAAGCTCTACGCCGGCCGTAATGGCATCATCGGCGCGCTCACCGAGGATTTGATCGATACCTCGCTGGAGTCCGACGCCGACATCGCGGCGCTGCGCCATACGCCGTCGGGCGCCTTCGGTTCCTGTCGTTACAAGCTCAAGCCCCTGGACAAGAGTCGCGCCGAGTACGAACGCCTGCTGGAGGTGTTCCGCGCCCACGACATCGGCTATTTCTTCTACAACGGCGGCGGCGATTCCCAGGACACCTCGAATAAAGTCGCGCAGTTCAGCCGCGCGCAGGGCTATCCCCTGACCGCCATCGGCATCCCCAAAACCGTCGACAATGACCTGCCCATCACCGACAACTGCCCAGGCTTTGGCTCGGTTGCCAAGTATGTGGCGGTCTCGATCCGCGAGGCGGGCTTTGATGTGGCGTCGATGGCCAAGACCTCAACCAAGATTTTCGTGATGGAGGTCATGGGTCGTCACGCCGGCTGGATCGCCGCCGCCGGTGGCCTCGCGGCCACCACGCCGGGTGCCGCGCCCCATCTCATCCTGTTCCCCGAAATCACCTTCGACGAAGCCGATTTCCTCGCCCAGGTCGAGGCCTGCGTGCAGACCCACGGCTATTGCGCAATCGTGGTGTCCGAAGGCTTACGTAACGCCGAGGGTAAATTCGTCGCCGAGGTCGGCTCCCGCGATGCCTTCGGTCATGATCAGCTCGGCGGTGTGGCGCCGGTCATCGCCCAGTTGATCAAAGACAAACTGGGCCATAAGTTTCACTGGGCGGTGGCAGATTATCTTCAGCGCGCGGCGCGGCATATCGCCTCGAAGACCGATGTCGAACAGGCCTATGCACTCGGCCGCGCCGCGGTCGAGATGGCGCTGGCTGGCGATAACGCCGTCATGCCGACCATCGTGCGGCTGGCCGACGAGCCTTACGCTTGGGAAATCGGCAAGGCGGCATTGAGTGAGGTCGCCAATGTTGAGCGCAAGATGCCGCGCGATTACATCACCGCCGACGGCTATGGCATCACCGAAGCCTGTCGCCGCTATCTGCGCCCGCTCATCATGGGCGAGGACTACCCGCCCTATGTCGACGGTCTGCCGCAATACGTGATCCTCAAGAATCTTCCGGTCGCGCGAATACTGACCTCAAGTTTTGCCCTGAGTTGATAAGGCCAGTACAATCGCCCCCGCCCATCGATGGGGAATGATGGGCTTCAGCGGCTGATTTCGGCCGATCCTACGCATAATTAATTGACTGCAATCCTTAGCTGAGGGGTCTTCTCATGTCTCCACTCTGGTTCTCTATTCTTTGCGGGGTTGGCGCCGTGCTGTACGGTGGCTGGTCCGTACGCTGGATCCTGGCCCAACCGCAGGGCAACGCGCGCATGATCGAGATCGCAACGGCGATTCAACAAGGCGCTAATGCCTATCTGAACCGCCAGTACACCACGATCGCTATCGTCGGAGCCCTATTGTGCGTCGGCCTGTGGGTCGCGCTCGGCCAATTGACTGCCATCGGCTTCCTGATTGGCGCGGTGCTGTCCGGCGCCACCGGCTATATCGGCATGAACATCTCGGTGCGCTCCAACCTGCGTACCGCCGAAGCGGCCAACAAAGGCTTGAACGCTGCCCTGCAGGTCGCGTTCCGCGGTGGCGCCATCACCGGTCTGCTGGTGGTGGGCCTTGGCCTGCTCGGCGTGGCCGGCTATTACGCCTTCCTAACCCACGACAACCCGCAAGCTAGCCTGGCGCCGCTGGTCGGTCTGGGCTTCGGCGGTTCGCTGATTTCCATCTTCGCGCGTCTCGGCGGCGGCATCTTCACCAAGGGCGCCGACGTCGGCGCCGATCTGGTGGGTAAGGTTGAGGCCGGTATTCCCGAGGATGACCCACGCAACCCGGCGGTGATCGCCGACAACGTCGGTGACAACGTCGGCGACTGCGCCGGCATGGCCGCCGACCTGTTCGAGACCTACGCGGTGACCGTGATCGCGACCATGCTGCTCGGCAAGCTGGCAGCGACTGAGGTCGGACCGAATGGCGTCATCTACCCGCTGGTGCTGGGCGGTGTGTCCATCATCGCTTCCATTGTCGGCACCTTCTTCGTCAAACACAGCGAAGGCGGCACCATCATGGGTGCGCTGTATCGTGGCCTGATCGTCGCCGGCGGTCTGGCGGCGGTGGCCTTCTATCCGGTCACCACCCACATGATGTCGGGCTCGCCGCTGGGCGCGATAAACCTGTTCTACTGCGCCATGATTGGCCTCGCGCTGACCGCCGCGCTGGTGTGGATCACCGAGTACTACACCGGTACCCAGTACGCGCCAGTGCAGCATATCGCCAAGGCCTCGGAAACCGGGCACGCCACCAACATCATCGCCGGCATCGGCATCTCGATGAAGGCCTGCGCACTGCCGGTGCTAGTGATCTGCGCGAGTATTTTCTTCGCCTTTAAGTTTGCCGGTCTGTATGGCATCGCCATCGCCGCGACCTCGATGCTGTCGATGACCGGCATCATCGTCGCACTGGATGCCTTTGGTCCGATCACCGACAACGCCGGCGGTATCGCCGAAATGGCAGAGCTGCCGGAAGCGATCCGTGGCATTACCGACCCGCTAGACGCGGTCGGTAACACCACCAAGGCCGTGACTAAGGGTTATGCCATCGGCTCAGCAGCCCTCGCGGCGCTGGTGCTGTTCGCCGACTACACCCACGAGCTTGAAACCGTGCTGCGCGCGGCAGGCAAACTGGCCGAAGGGGCGAGCGTGCAATTCATGCTGTCGGACCCGTCGGTCATCATTGGCCTGTTTATCGGCGGCATGGTGCCTTACCTGTTCGCCGCCATGGGCATGGAAGCGGTGGGGCGCGCGGCGAGTTCGGTGGTGGTGGAAGTGCGCCGTCAGTTCCGCGAGATCCCGGGCATCATGGCCGGCACGGCCAAGCCTGATTACTCCCGTGCGGTGGACATGCTGACCAAGGCGGCGATCAAGGAGATGATCATCCCGTCCTTGCTGCCGGTGCTGGTGCCGATCGTGATCGGCTTCACACTGGGCTACAAGGCGCTGGGCGGTTTGCTGCTCGGCACCATCATCACGGGTCTGTTCGTCGCGATTTCGATGACGACCGGCGGTGGTGCGTGGGACAACGCCAAGAAGTACATCGAGGATGGTCATTGCGGGGGCAAGGGCTCGGAAGCCCACAAGGCCGCCGTCACCGGCGACACGGTTGGCGATCCCTACAAGGACACCGCCGGTCCGGCCGTGAACCCGATGATCAAGATCACCAACATCGTCGCACTCCTCCTGCTGGCGGTGCTGGCGCACTGAGGACGGGCATGAAACGAGGCTGTCGCGAG
>JANLSI010000692.1:0-2121 GCA_031362345.1 Pseudomonadota bacterium | reverse complement strand
GCCCGGCAACCGCCTGCGCGTCGCCCTCACCGGCTTGACCATCGCCGAAAAGTTCCGCGACGAAGGTCGTGACGTGCTGCTCTTCATCGACAATATCTACCGCTTCACCCTCGCCGGCGTGGAAGTATCCGCGCTGCTCGGTCGTATGCCTTCCGCCGTGGGTTACCAGCCGACACTGGCCGAGGAAATGGGCAAGCTGCAGGAACGCATTACGTCGACCAAGACTGGTTCTATTACCTCGATTCAGGCGGTCTACGTCCCGGCTGACGACTTGACCGATCCGAGCCCGGCCACCACCTTCGCGCACTTGGATGCGACCGTGGTGTTGTCCCGTCAGATTGCCGAGCTCGGTATCTATCCTGCTGTGGATCCGCTCGATTCCACCAGCCGTCAGCTCGATCCGCTGGTCGTCGGGCAGGACCACTACGACACCGCGCGCGCCGTGCAGAACACTCTGCAGCGTTACAAAGAGCTGCGCGACATCATCGCGATTCTCGGCATGGACGAACTGTCTGAAACAGACAAGCTGGCGGTCTACCGGGCACGTAAGATCCAGCGTTTCCTGTCGCAACCGTTCTCGGTCGCGGAAGTGTTCACCGGTACGCCCGGCAAATACGTGTCGCTCAAGGATACGATCGCAGGCTTCAAGGCCATCGTTGCTGGCGAGTACGACCATCTTCCCGAACAAGCCTTCTACATGGTTGGTTCGATCGAAGAAGCGGTCGAGAAGGCCAAGAAGATTTAAGTTAGCCAACAGCGAGACAGGATATGGTCATGACCGTACACGTCGATATCGTGAGCGCGGAACGCGGAATCTTCTCGGGCCTTGCCGAGATGGTGTTCGCACCCGCCATTCTCGGTGAAGTCGGCATTGCACCAGGCCATACCCCGCTCCTCACCCGGCTCGGTCCGGGCGAAGTGCGGCTCAAGCTCGAAGACGGCAAGGAGCAGGCGTTCTATATTTCGGGCGGCATGCTCGAAGTGCAGCCGCGCGTGGTCACGGTCTTGTCCGATACGGCCGAACGTGCTGAGGATCTCGACGAAGCAGCAGTGATGCGCGCCAAGGAAGCGGCCGAACGCTTGCTGAGCGATCATGCGGGCGCGATGGACTATGCCAAGGCCCGCGCCGAGCTGGCGGAAACCGTCGCCCAGTTGCAGACCATAGCGCGTCTGCGTCGTCGCGGCGGACGCTGAGCTTCGCTTTAATTCCCTCGGCGGCGGCCGCTATCCCGGTGGTCGCAGTGTGCAGATTGTCGCGGTCCCTGGACCGCGCGTACCATCGGCCACTTGCCGCTCATATCAGCAATTTCAACCAGCTATGCGCCAAGTAAGGGAAGCCTTATGTCCGCAGCGATCGTCGTCCTTGCCGCCGGGCAGGGCAAACGCATGTATTCCGAGCTGCCCAAAGTCATGCATCGCGTGGCCGGCAAACCGATGGTCGAACACGTGCTGGATACCGCCGCCGAAGTGGCCACCGCGACGCCGGTGGTGGTCTATGGCCATGGCGGCGAGCGCCTGCGCGCGGGGCTCGCCCATCGCGCCGTGACATGGGTAGAACAGGCCGAGCAGCTGGGTACCGGTCATGCCGTCGCCCAGACCTTGACGGCGTTACCGGACCATGGACTGGTGCTGATTCTCTATGGCGATGTGCCGCTGTTGCGTGCGGCTTCACTGGCCAGTCTGCTGACAGCCGCACAGGACAGCGGCTTCGCGGTATTGATTGTCACCATGATCGACCCCAGCGGCTATGGGCGTATCGTGCGCGATGGCGCCGGCAATGTCGCGCGCATCGTCGAGCATAAGGATGCGAGTGCCGCCGAACTCGCCCTTGGCGAAATCAACACCGGCATCATGGCCGTCGACGTGGCGCGCTTGAAGCGCTGGATTCCGCGCCTCGGCAACGCCAACGCCCAGGCTGAGTACTACCTGACCGACTGCGTCGAGATGGCGGTCGCCGAAGGCGTTACGGTCAGAGGCGTCTTGATCGACGACGCCGACGAGGCGATGGGCGTCAACAACCGTCGCCAGCTCGCCGAGGTCGAGCGTATCTACCAACGACGCCGCGCCGGCGAGCTGCTCGATGCGGGCGTGACTTTGTTCGATCCGGCGCGCATCGACATC
>JANLSI010000685.1:0-2481 GCA_031362345.1 Pseudomonadota bacterium | reverse complement strand
TAAAACCAATAACCAGGAAAGTCGAATTCAGGGCGCGGTCCGCTAGCCAGTCCCAGCACTTCATTGTAGAAACGACGCGAGACTTCGAGGTCGGAGGCGTAGACGAAATAGTGGTCGAGTCGTTCGAGCGGCATGGTTGCTCCTCATTGATTAAGAAGGCGGTGATCGCGGCCGCTAACCCGATAGCGGTGGACCCATAGCATTGGTACTGACAGCCGCAGCGTCAAGGTCACCACGCGCTGCGGCCCACACAATTGTGACACTTCGTCGCGCTCAGCTTGGCAGTGCCTCGGGGCTGTGGTATACCCCAATGCGGTAGCTGCACCTGCGGGCGATGCTTAGTAGCGCCATAAAACTCTAACGAGGACGACCTTAAATGCTCTATCAACTCTACGAGTGGACGCACGCTGCGATCAAACCGTGGCGCGCGGCGGCCAGCATGGGCCGTGCGATGCTGAACAATCCCGCCAACCCGGTTTCCTACACCTACCAAGCCAAGGTCACCTCGGCGGCCTTCGAAGTCTTTGATCGGCTGACACGCAAATACGCCAAGCCCGAATTCGGTATCCGCGAAGTGCTGTGCCACGGCGGCCGCATCGCAATCACGGAAGAAATCGTCTTTAGCCATCCATTCTGTCAGCTCTTGCATTTCAAACGTGACACCAGCGCGCTACCCGAGCGTTTCAAGGTTGCGCCCAAATTGCTGGTCGTGGCGCCCTTATCCGGGCACTTCGCGACCTTGTTGCGCGGCACGGTTCGCGCCTTGCTGGAGGATTTCGACGTCTACATTACCGATTGGACGGACGCGCGCGAGGTCGCCCCCGCTGACGGTAACTTCGATTTGCATGATTACATCGATTACGTCATGGGTTTTATGCGCGAGCTTGGGCCCGATCTGCACGTGGTGGCCGTTTGCCAGCCAGGGCCGGCGGTGTTGGCGGCAACGGCGCTGCTGGCGGCGGCCGATGACCCTTGCCAGCCGGCCACGGTCACGATCATGGGTAGCCCGATCGATACCCGCCGCAGCCCGACTCAGCCCAATCTGCTGGCCAAGAGCAAACCGCTGTCGTGGTTCCAGCAGAACGTCATCATGAGCGTGCCATTTCCCAATCCGGGAGCTATGCGGCGCGTCTACCCGGGTTTTCTGCAGCTAACCGGTTTCATGACCATGAACCTCGATCGCCATCTCGACGCGCACAAGAATCTCTACCAGAACCTGGTGTCAGGCGACGGCGACTCCGTGACCGCCCACCACAAGTTCTATAACGAGTATCTGGCGGTAATGGACCTTTCCGCCGACTACTATCTGCAGACTATCCAGAAGGTTTTTCAGGAACATCAGCTGGCCGATGGCTTACTTGAGCACCGCGGCCAGCGCGTCGATCTGAAGGCCATCAGCCGCACCGCGCTCATGACTGTGGAAGGCGAGAACGATGATATTTCCGGCATCGGTCAGACCCAGGCGGCCCATGATTTATGTGTCAATATTCCGCCCGCCAGGCGCTTCGATTACATTCAGCCCGGTGTCGGCCACTACGGAGTGTTCAACGGCTCGCGCTGGCGCGCTGAAATCGCGCCGAGGATTAGAGACTTCATCCATTCCAATCGCGCACTGGGGCCTCGCTGAATCTCGCCGCTCAGGTGCCCCCCGCCTTTTCACGCTATCGACGCCTGTCTGATCGGCGGCTAAGCTGTCGCTTCATTTAAAAAGCTGCCGCCAGAGTTATGGCGGCGCCTGCACGCTCATTCGATACCACGATACCCAATGGAGGTTTCCCCATGGCTTATAACGTTGAAGTTAAGAAGAATATGGCGCTGTCACGCGCCAAGGTCTTTGCCGCGCTTACGGATTTCGGTGGCGTTGCCAAGATTCTGCCCGATGCGATCAAGTCCTGCGAGCTGGTGGGCAGCGGCATTGGTTCGGTGCGTAACATCGTACTAACCGACGGCGGCAAGGTCTCCGAGCGCCTGGAAATGGCTCACGACCAGAGCGTATTCGCGTATTCGATCGTCGAGAATAATGCCTTGCCCGTTGAGAACTACTTCGCCTGCGTAACCCTGGCCGACGACGGCAAGGGTGGCACTAATGTCGTGTGGGCCAGCAACTGGACCGCCAAGGGCACGCCGGAATCGGATATCAAAGCCATGCTCGAAGGTCTCTACACCGCCTTGCTGGACGGCATCGCCAAGGCGGGCTGAGCGCCCACCTCGACGGCCTTGAGTTCCGCAGCGTTAAACGCTGCGGAACTTAGGCATTACCTGCTTAGCAAACAGTTCCATTGACTTGCTGGCCTTGGCGGGATCAATGCCAGGGAACTGCGTGTTCATGATGAAATCCGTGCAGCGGAATTCACTGACGAACTTCTCCATCTTGGCCGTCACTTGGCTAGGCGTGCCGACCATGAAGTGTTCGGCCAACACCGAGTTACGCATATCAGAGGGCTTGGTCACCGGTAGCGGCTTGTCGTCGCCTTCGGCGTC
>JANLSI010000253.1:0-8049 GCA_031362345.1 Pseudomonadota bacterium | reverse complement strand
GACCCGCGCATCACGCTATTGATCATCTTGGTCTCATTGTCTTTCACGCCGCGCCATTGCATGCACAGATGATCCGCCTCCATCACCACCGCCAGTCCATCGGGGCTGACCTTGTTCATCAACAGATCGGCCATCTGCGTGATAGCCTCTTCCTGGATCTGCGGGCGCGACATGATCCATTCCGCGAGACGGGAATACTTCGATAGACCGATCAGGTTGGAATGTTCGTTCGGCATCAGGCCGATCCACAGTCGGCCGAGGATCGGGCACATGTGATGGCTGCAGGCACTGCGCACCGTGATCGGCCCGACGATCATGAGTTCGTTCAGGCGTTCGGCATTGGGAAATTCAGTGACCGGCGGCGGCGCCACGTAGCGACCGCGAAAGACCTCGGTCAGATACATCTTGGCGACGCGGCGCGCGGTGTCCTGGGTGTTGTGATCACTTTCAGTATCGATCACCAGGCTCTCGAGTACGCCGCGCATCTTGCCGGCAACCTCATCGAGCAACGCGTCCAGATCGCCTGGCTCAAGATAAGCCGCAATATTGTCGTTGGCGTGAAAACGCTGCTGCGCGCGCGCCAGTCGCGCGCGAATGCGCGCCGACACCGGCTGACCGCCCTGCTCTGTCAATGGATTCGCCGTGTCGTTCATGTTGAGCCCTAGATTTGCGCGACCTACCCCCATGCACAGTGCGGTGCGCATTGTGCCGGGCCGGCAAGTCCGCGAACCGCTCTACCGCGGGGGCCCCAGTCTAGCAGCCTGCGCCGAGGGCGCGCGTCCGGATCGGCGTCGCGCGCAGGCCCACCGCCCGCTCAAGCGCCGAGTTTGCCGCCGTCGGCGCGGCGCTTGAACACCGACGGCTCGTCGAGGCTCTCTTCGCCGTCGATGTCGTTCATCACGAGTCGCGGTGTCACAGGCGGCTCGCCGACCAGGGTCGGCATGTTGTCGCGCAGCGCGCGCATGTCGAAGACATGATTGCCATAGAGACCCGTGCCAATGCGGTCACGCGCGATGTCAGCGACCAAGGTCGCGTCGATACGGCGCCTGTTGTCGGCGTAGCCATAGACCAGAGACAGCTCGCAGAGGGTGTTGATGACACGCGGGATGCCGCCGCTGTTCCAATGGATCAGGCGCAGGGCATTCTTGTGAAATAGTTTAGGGTTGCCGCCCACCACTTCCAGTCGATGACAGACGTACTCGGCGGTTTCCTTCTCATCCAGCGGCCCGAGGCGGGCGAACACACCGATGCGCTGGGCAAGCTGACGCAGTTCATGGCGCTTGAGCAAATCATGCAACTCAGGCTGACCGACCAGCAACAGTTGCATGACCAGATGTTCGTCGGCGTTGACGTTGGTGAGAAGCCGTATTTCCTCGAGGGACTCGGCGTCGAGATTCTGCGCTTCGTCGACGATCAGCAGGGTACGGCGGCCCTGCGCATACTGGGTGCACAGGAAGTCGACGAAATCGTGGTAGAGCTCAGCCTTGTCCTTATCCTTACAGGGAATGTGATACGCCGCACATACCCATTGCATGAGATTGCCGAACGAGCGGTGGGTGTTGGAGATCAAACCGACCGTGACGCCGTCGCCGAGCTTGTTGATCAGCTCGCGAACCAGGGTGGTCTTGCCCGAGCCTACTTCGCCGCTCATGGCTGACACTGTCAGCTGGTTGTTCACCGCATATTCGAGCAAAGACAGCGCAACCTGATGCTGGCGGCTGTGGAACAAATAGGCCGGGTCCGGTAGCAGGCTGAAGGGCTTCGCCTTCAGTCCGTAGAAGGTCTCATACATCGCGCTTATCTTCTTGTATTAAGTCGGGCGAAGGTCAGCCTACGCCGATTCTGCGCGACATTCACTAGCGCCCGTCGCGAAACGGGCGCCGCGCCGCGCGCCCGGTGGCGCGCTGACCGCAAGCGAAAAACCGTGCCGCGTGGCGCGGCTCAGTCACTAGAAGTCTCGGCCAGGGGCGCGGTGGCAGCGACGGGCGCAGACGCCTGTGCTGCGGGCATCAATTCGCGGTTGATGTCGCTGTCGTCGGCGGGCAGCATCTCGTCAATCTGGTCGAGATGCCCACTCACTACGCCGCCCAATTCGGCCAGCTCGCGATGCAAGATTTCGGCACGCCCGAGCTTCTCCTCGATTAGCTTGCGGGCCTGGTTAATCTCGGCCTTCTGGCGCGTCAGACGGTTGGCGAGTTCGAGCAGTTGCGCATAGCGTTTGCGGATGTCCTGCTCGCGTGCGGCATTGGCCTGTTCGAAACGCGCCCGCAGCGCCCGGACCTTGGTGCGCAGTTGTTCCTCGGCCTGCGCCTTGAGCCGGTCACCGTAGGTCTTGAGCTTGGCTTGCGCGCGGGCGCGCTCCTGCTCGCGGATACCGTCGACATGGCGTCGCACTTGCGCCTCAAAGGTGCGCGTGAGGCTCAATAGCGGGTCGGCCGGCGCCACGCTGGCCGCATCCGCAACCGCATCCAGGTTGTCGCCCTGGAACACGGGTTTACGCGTGGATTCTAGATCCGGCAGCTCGAACTCAACGCCCAAGGTCTGCTCACCGACCACGACCTCGGCGGCGTTGTCGGGGGCCGCCGCGACGCCACTCAATCCGCGATGTTCGTTGCGCAAAGCGCCGACCAGCATCGCCAGCTGCTGGCCCGAGAAGGTGTCGGCATAGGCACTGCCCGGCGCCGCCGCGGTGGCGCCGGGCAGCGGCGTGCCGGGCAGTCGCAACGGGTCGATGCGAAAGACGCGGGACGGATGAGTGGCAACAATGCTCGCAACCTTATAACCCGGTTCGTCCAACGCGTAGCGCGCCGGACCGTCACCGGCGTGCAGGTCGCGCGTACTGCCGTCGGCGGTCTCGATGCGCACCATGCCTTCGAGCAAATAATTCACGCATTCGTCGCGCTCACCGAGGTTACAAATCGCCTCGCCGCTGTCGACATCCATGATCTCGCCAGCGGCAGCGACCGCGCGTCGTGCGTCTTCGCCGAGGTTTTCGAAATTGGCAAACAAGCGCAGACGGCGCGCGACGCCATTCACGATATCGGTGTCGCTCAGCCGGCGGTCGCGTTCGGCCCGCGCTGCGTTCAGCGCCTCCTTGATTCTCTCCATTGTCGCTTCCGTCCAGTTTGAAGAGGGGTAGATTGCCGGGGCTCGCCGACCCTGAGGCGGCTGCCCGCGCCGCCGCGTCGCGCGGCCATTGAATTAAAGTGCAGGTCTGCGACGTTTGTCACGTGAGCAATTGTCATATTGACGACAAACACCGCTTTGACTCAGCGCGGCGCCATGCGGATGGCACCGTC
Source organism: Pseudomonadota bacterium (assembly GCA_031362345.1). GTDB lineage: Bacteria > Pseudomonadota > Gammaproteobacteria > JADJYF01. The sequence continues at coordinate 4,750 of JANLSI010000253.1, read as the reverse complement.
GAGGCGCACCGACTCGCCGTTGAAATAGCCGTTCTCGATCATGGCCAGCGCCAGGTGCGCGAACTCCGATGGTATGCCGAGGCGCTTGGGAAAGGGGACCGAGGCCGCCAGCGAGGCCTTGACGTTGTCCGGCGCGCCCTGCAGCAGGGGCGTGTTGAAGATGCCCGGCTGAATGGTGTTGACACGAATGCCGTCGTTCATCAAATCCCGCGCGATGGGCAGGGTCATGCCGATCACGCCGGCCTTAGAGGCCGCATAGGAGGCCTGGCCGATCTGACCGTCCTCGGCCGCGACGCTGGAGGTGTTGATGATCACGCCGCGCTCACCAAACTCGTCCACGGGTTCCACCGCCAGCATGCCGGCCGCCGACTTGGCGATGCAGCGGAAGGTGCCGACCAGATTGATCTGGATGATTTTGTCAAAGGCGTCGATGGGGAAATGTTTGATGGCGCCGGTCTGTTTGTCGCGGCTCGCGGTCTTGACGGCATTGCCGGTACCGGCGCAGTTGATCAGGATGCGCTCCTGACCCAGGGCTGCGCGCGCGGCGGCAAAGCCGGCGTCAACATCGGCGTCTGAACAGACGTTGACCTTGCAGAACACCCCGCCGAGTTCCTTAGCCACGGCCGCACCCTTGTCCTCGTTGAGGTCGAAGATCGCGACCTTCACGCCCTTGGCGGCCAAGGCGCGGGCGGTGGCTTCGCCGAGACCGGACGAGCCGCCCGTGATGACGGCGACGATGGATGAGTCGAGTTTCATGCGCTTCCCCTTGTAGCTTTGCTCTTGAATTCAAATCGTGACCGGCGGCGCGAATGGCCGCGAAGCAAATCGAAGTGCAGCTATTATGCTTGGCTTGCCGCCTGCCTTCACGCGGCGCTGGCGGTCAGCATGCGCCGCCGCATGCGACGTGCCGCCCAGCCCGCCACGCCGGCCATCGCGCCAGCGACTGCGGCGATCGCGAAGGGCAAGGTATAACTGCCGGTCACGTCGTGCAGATAGCCGCTCATCCATGGTCCGAACGCGCTGCCGACCGCACTACCAAACAAGCCGACACCAAGAATCGAACCGAAATGCCGGCCCTGGAAGCGGTCGGCGACCATCGCCGGCATGATGGCGGCAGTCACGGCATAGCCAATGCCGAGCATGACCGCGTAACTGTAGACGCCCCAGCGTGTCGCGCTCACCCCGACCAGCAGCAGCGCGCCGACCGCGCCGACCAGCACCGCGATCCCGCTGATGTAGACCAGTTCGCGCTCGATACGGTCGGACAACCAGCCGCCGCCGGTCTTGCCGACGATGCTCGCCACGCCGACCACGCCCACCACCGAGGCTGCGACCATCGCACTGACGCCGTGGTCGACTAGGAACGCAACCTGATGCACGTGCAAAGTCTGGGAGCACACGCTGCCGCAGAAGAAAGTGCCCACCATCAGCCAGAAGGGCGCGGTGCGGGTGGCCTGCTTGAGCGTGAGGGTGCGGTTGGCCATGGCCGGATCGGCGGCACGCGCCGCCACGCTCAGCGCTGGGAAGGGCGTGTACACCGGCGTCTCGCGCAACAGGAACAGCGCCGCCGGCAAACTGAAGGCCGTGCAGATCATGCCCAGCACGCGAAAGGCCTCGCGCCAGCCATGGGCTTCGATCAGATATTCACACAGCGGCACCACCACCAGCATGCCGACCCCGACCCCGGAGCTGACAATGCCTAGGGCCAGACCGAGCCGGCGCTGAAAACGGCGCTGCACCTGCACCACCGCCGGAATCCAGCCGCAGAAAGCCACGGCCACCGCCGTCAGGCCGCCGAAGCAGACATAGAGATGCCAGGGCTGACTGATATAGCTATCGAGATAAAGCGTGCCGCCCAATGCGATGCTGCCGAGCGCCACCAACGCCGGTGGCCGCACGCGATCGCACAACATGCCGAGCAACGGATTGGCCGCGCCTTGCACCAGCGCGAACAAGGAGAACGCACCACCCAAGGTCGAGCGACTCCAGCCGAAGTCCTGCAAAAGCGCCACCAGGAATACGCTGTAGGCATACCAACTGCCGTAGGCCAGCGCCAAGGTGAGGGCGATCAGGGTGAGACTTAAAGCCTGGCGCGCGCGCGAGGGATGGGCGGACGGCGCAGTGCCGCCTGCGGGATCGGTCATGCGTGAACCTGGGTGACGAAGTGAATGACGCAGTGTCGCTTGAAGCGGCGCAGGCGGACAAGCAGCGCCCGTCCTGCGCACAGCGTCGTGTTTCAGTCCGGTACGGAAGCGGGATTAGACCCGCCCGACCACCTCGTCACCCACCCGCTTCACATAGTCGAGAATTTGGGCACGGGTGGCGCCCAATGCGAACAGCTCCTTGGGCGAAGTGGTGGGAAACAACAGGATCAAACGCTCGACGCCGGCCTCGGCGTAGCGCTTGGCCTTGTCCAGATCGATATTACCGAAGGGCGTGACGCTGATTTCGATTTTGCCCAGTGCCGCCGGCCGTGCGACTTTCTGTTCGGCCGTGCGCAGGCCCTGTACACAGGCCTTGGTGGCATCCACATCGAGGCCGAAGCCATACCAACCATGGCCGTGGGTCACAGTGCGACGAAAGGCGGCCGGCACGTGACCACCGAACACCACCGGCGGGCCCCCGACCTGGATCGGTCGCGGGTAGGCCTGGACACTGGCGAAGTCGACGAACTGACCGTGATAGGCGGGCTGCGCCTGGGTCCAGATGGCGCGCATGGCGTCCAGGTATTCAAGCGTGCGCGGTCCTTTGTCGTCGAACGGAATGCCCAGCGCATTGAATTCCGCCTCCAGATAGCCGATGCCGACGCCGAAGATCAGGCGTCCTTTGCTGAGCACATCGAGACTGGCCATTTCCTTGGCCAGCACCAAGGGATTGCGCTGCGGCAGGATGATGATGCCGGTGCCCATCAGCAGGCGTTGGGTGTGAGCGGCGAGAAAGCCAAAGACGATATTGGGATCGGCCATTGGATAGGTCGGCGGCAGCGGCGAGGGTGCCGCCTGCGGGTCCGGCAGCACCACGTGTTCGCCGGCCCAGATCGATTCAAAGCCGGCGGCTTCGGCGGTTTGTGCTGCTTCGACGCACGCGTCGGGCGCGCTGAGCGGCCCCATGTTGATACCGAATAGTCCGAATTTCATGGTGTAGTCCTCGTCGATTGCTAGGCCTGTGGGTGGGCCGGAGTGTAGCGCGGGGAGTGGGTGTTAGTGTTCTGAACCCCTATCCAACCGTTACCATGCTCCGCCATCACCCTGGGAGATCGAAGATGGATTGGTATCGCAAACGTACGCTGGGCGGCATTCTCGACGAGGCCGCGGCACGCTGGGGTAAGCGCGAGGCGCTGGTGTTCGGCGAGCGACGCTGGACCTTCGCGCAACTGAACGACGAAGTCGACCGCGCCGCCAAGGCGCTCATCGCGCTCGGCGTACAAAACGGCGAAAACGTCGCGCTATGGATGACCAATCGCCCCGAATGGTTGTTCCTGATGTTCGGCGTGGCACGGGTCGGTGGCGCTCTGGTGCCGCTCAACACGCGCTATCGCACCGACGACGTCGCCTATGCCGTCAAGCAATCAAAAAGCACCACGCTCATCGCCCTTGAACGTTCCGGCCCTATCGATTATCAAGCCATGCTCGCCGAGACCATGCCGAGCATAGCGCGCCATAGCGATGGCTCCCTGATCATCGACGGTTATCCCGATCTGAAGCGGCTGGTGGTGCTCGGCAATCGCAGCCTGTCCCACGCGCTCGACTGGGAGCAATTCATGGCGGGCGGCAGCCGCATCAGCGACACCGAACTTAGCGCGCGCAAGACTGCGGTCGATCCCGATGGCCGCATGGTGATCTGCTATACCTCCGGCACCACCGGCAGTCCCAAGGGCGTAGTGCATACGCACCGCCCCATTCGCAACACCCACGAACGCGCACAGATGCTCGGCATGACCATGCACGACATCCACATGAACTACCTGCCGCTGTTCCACATCTACGCCTATGCCGAGATCACCATGGCCGGCGTGCTGGTCGGCGCCAAGCAGATCATGATGGATGTGTTCGATGCCGATCGCGCGCTCGATCTGGCTGAAAAAGAAAAGGCCACGGTGCTGCATGGCTTTGAAGCGCATTGGCTCGATCTGTTGAATGCGCAGACGCGCAAGCCACGCAACATCAAAATGCGCATCGGCACCCTGCCATCGGGTGTCGAAAGCACCTTTCCGATCGCCGAAAAAGTACAGGACGTGTTCGGCCCCACCGTCAGCGGTTTTGGCATGAGCGAAACCTGGGCCTATATCTCCTGCGACAATCCGTCCTCGACTCGCGAACAGCGGGTGCGTGCTTCGGGCTATCCGATGAACGACTTCGAGTTCCGGGTGGTCGACGTCGATACTGGCGCCGATCAACCCGACGACCTGGCAGGCGAATTGCTGGTGCGTGGCTACACCGTCATGGACTGCTACTGGGACAAGCCCGAAGCGACCGCCGAAGCAATCGATAGCGACGGCTGGTTCCACACCGGCGACATGGCGCGCCGCCGTGCCGACGGTTATCTGGTGTTCATGGGCCGCTATAAGGACATGTTGAAAGTCGGCGGCGAGAACGTCTCGCCAGCCGAAGTCGAAGCCTATCTGCGCGTGATGGACGAAGTGCGTGATGCAGCGGTAGTAGCTTATCCCGATCAGCGTCTGGCCGAAGTGCCGGTTGCTTTTGTGATTAAGGAGCAGGGCTTCGACATCACCGCCGAGGCGCTGCTCGAA
>JANLSI010000634.1:0-11483 GCA_031362345.1 Pseudomonadota bacterium | reverse complement strand
TCATTGGCCGCAGACGGGTGGCCTCATCGTGCTCATCGTGCGCCTGGCGACGCTGTGCTGATTCGGTGCCGTTGTATTGGCCGGCGTCCAGTTCGGTCTGTGGCTGGCGGCTAGCCGACCTGCCGGTCCTGAGCAGGCCGTGGTCAACTTCCTGCTGCAACGTATGCGCGGCCCGCGCGTAGCCGACACCTGAGGCCGCTGGACGCGACGGCGACATCATCAAAGTCGTGAATAGAGGGTGATGCCCTCGCGCGCGAGGCGCACGCGTTCGCGATCCATGGCCTCAAGCGGCACCACCCAGCCGCGCGTGCCACCAATCCCGAACCAGCGAAATCCTGCGTGCGCTTCGAGGTCACGTGTGAAGTGCGCCCGTAGGCCTTCAGTCTCGGGCTAATCGATACGCGTGAACCGATTCTGTGGGGCGTGGGCACCGAGCTGCAGTTGGTGCTCGCGGCCATCGGCGTCAATACCGATCACCGCAAATGGCGAATCGTCGAAATACACGGTGACGGGAAAATCGTCGCGACACTTTCACGCAGAATATCGTCGGCACAACGGCAATCCTGTGCAGTTGCTGTCGCCATAGTTCGCGACTGCTGAGTAAGTGCGAAGGACCACATCACTGCTCAAATTCGCTACTTGTTCAGACCTTCCTTAGGTCTATATCTCAATCTCGCCGCTCGCCAGCCCTTTGGTAACTCGATCAAGCTCATAGTAATCGTGATAGTGATCGAGTAGCGCTGGCGCGCGTGCAACGGCGAACGCCATGGCGTTATGCGCGTAAAAGGAATCGAAAACGCAGTTGTTATACCTTCCGGTATAGAGCGGATGCTCGACTGCAAACTCTGCGCGAAACGCGACTAGCGACTCAAGCGCATCCGACATGCTGTGATGGGCGCGAATGCTGTCATCGCGCGACGCAAAAAGTATAGGAAAGTCGATAATATTAGCGGCGATTGCCGCCTGATTATTGTGATTCGGTAAATACATCACGAAAGGAATTTTTTTTCGATAAACGCGCGTAGTGACGCGTCGCTCTCGGCCCTCGTCGTCGCGACACAAAAGCACGGCAGGCTGGGGCAAAAAAAGATTGGGCCATTCGACGATTTCCTGCAACCGATGGCATAGAGGAAACGCCGGGGTGTTGATTCGCAGAACTAATGCGCCACTTTGGACCAACTTATCGAAAGGTGATCCGTCGCCTTGTGGCGAAGTACAGCGGTAGTGATCAGCGACTATTTCTGCAGCTCGGGACCCTAGTGCCACAACAGGATGTGAGGGATGGCAGCTACGCCTTGCGCCCGGCCATTGGCGCATGACTTCGGCGAGAATGCCCGTGCGGGATGGCGAATGACGCGCATCAAACAGTGGATCCTCGCGAACAAAATCTTCCATCGCGCCGCCGAACGGGAAGCTTGGCATAACCAATGTCCCGTCACGTCCAACCAGTTCTGACAAGAGACGGATAAAACGTTGCGCGCCGTCTGAGTAGTAGCCAAGACTGCCAAACGACGCTTGGACGTAGAGCGTGCGTCCGCCAGTTACACCCAAATTTTCCAAAACACCGGACAGCTTTCGCTCGTTGACGCGCCGGAAAATAAAATCCTCGTAATAGCGCCGTCGATGCTGTGCAAATCGTTTGATGAATTTTTTAATCAAAATATCTAAGCCTATTCGCGGTACTCAGTTTTCCGACAAGCGCGACTACAGCAAGACGGCGCTTAGAAAATATATTGCTACCCAGTTCACAGGACAGCTTCTGAGGGATAGTTTAGTTATCTTATTGCTCTTTGCGGGTCTTCGTCTCCAGCAACGACAACATTGACGTGATTCAATATTCGGCCCGCATTTTTGTCCCGCTTTTACTTCGGATGGAGAAAGTGGGGGGAAGATAGACATTCTCAGGCGCGATGAGATCAAGCTAACGAGCCTCAGCATGAGTCCTCGACCTGATCGTACAGTTATTCGGACGGTATAGAGGTAGGCGATGAGCAAGCAATTGAGGTTGGGGAGGGGCTTCGAGAAGCACGCCAAGACGACGCATCGGGAGAAGATTCTGGACGAGCTGGACCGTATCGTGTCGTGGAGCGAGCTGTGCGGGCTGGCTGCACCGAAGTGTCCTGGGCCGGCGACAGGCGACCGCCCAAAGACCTCGAGGTAATGCTGCGCATCTACGTTCTCCAGCAGTAGTTCAACTTGTCCAACCCGGCCGCCGAAGAGGAGCTGTACGATTCGGTCGAGCGCCGTGACAATAGCCTGGGCGCCTTGATGCGGGAGCCCACGCAGTTCACGCTGCCGGAAGCGCGCCTTGACCCATTCGATGACGGGCAGTACTACCGGCTTGACGAGGGGTTTGAGGGCTTTCATGGTCGATGACTACCAGTTTGCTCGAAGCCCGCATTATACAAACGATCACGCGCCTTCCGACGCATCGTGTTGCGACCAACGATGACCGTTCAGTGTTACGCAGCAACTCGACATCGACCGCGTCGCGAGCGCAGTACACAACGGCCTTGGTCGGCCTACGGGTGCGGGCCGCGCCCTCCCCGCCCCATTGTTCAGGGAACGCGCCTGTCGTGCCGATATCGATGGTTATACTAGTTCCCACCTTTCGCCCAGAGCCGAGTCTCCATGTGGCTAAGCAAGCTGCGTCCACTACCTGCGAGCTTTTTCGCCCTGATAGCGATAGCGGCGGCCAGCGCTGCGCTGGTCGCCATCGGGGTAATGATGCATTACTGCGCTAACGCGCCGTTAGACTCATTGCGGGATGCCACTGCGCAAGTCTGCTGCTTAGGCCTTACGGCCTGTGCCAAGCGCGAGGCACAGGGTGAAAAACGAGAGGTGGCCGCGCTGGCTACACTACCGGGCCGCTTCGTCTATCGTCCATCGGTTGCGCAGGCCGATCCACGGCAGGGTTATGGCAAAACGCTCACGGTCGGCACAGGCAACGACTATCCAACTATCTCGCTCGCCGTCCGCGCCGCGCAGGACGGCGATATCATCGCGATCGCGCCCGGTATTTATGTGGGCGAAAGCATGATCATCGAGCGCAACGACCTGATCCTGCGCGGCCAGGACGGCATCGCCACTATCGACGCCGCCCATAGCCCATTGGCGCAGAACAAGGCCATTCTCGTTACCCAGGGGCGCAACCTGCTGATTGAGAATCTTGAATTGTCGGGCGCCGATAGCGCCCTCCAAAATGGCGCGGGCATCCGCGCTGAGGGGTCCTCGCTGCGCGTGAGGCGGTGTTTTATCCATGACAACCAGGCCGGCATCCTGGTCTCGAATCGGCGCGACAGCACGCTGCTGGTCGAGTACTCAGAGTTCGCCCGCAATGGCCACCGCAGTGGCCAGGCCCACCAAATCTACGCTGGCCGCATTGCGCAACTGACGCTGCGCTACAACTTCATCCACGACAGCTTCGTCGGCTCGGCGATCAAGAGCCGCGCCGCGCGCAACCTCATTGAATACAACTTTGTGGCCGACGGTGCGACCGGTAGCGCCAATTACACGGTCGATCTCTCGACGGGCGGCTATGCGGTACTGGTCGGCAATGTGCTTGAAAAGGCCACCCATGCCGAAAATCACACCTTTGTGAGCTACGCACCGGAGTCGCTGGCATGGCAAGACAACGCACTCTTCATGGCCTATAACACCCTGGTCAATGATCGCGTCGATGGCAATTTCATCAACAATCACTCCCGCGTCGAATTGCATGCCATCAATAATTTATTCATCGGTCGTGCCTCGATCGTCGACGGCGGACCGGTGCACCTGGTCGGCAACGTGGTGATGGGGAATACGCGCTATACCACCGCACACGATGACAGCCTGGGCGGATCGCCGGGCAGTGGTCACAACCAAGTATTCGCGGCCGTCAGCATTGCTGACCGCGCGCAACTGGATTACCGATTGATACCCGCATCACCGGCCATCGACGCGGCAAGCCAACTACCCGCACACTTTCCGGCGGCGCTCACACCCCTCTGGCAATACCGCCATGCCGCCGATCGTGTCGTACGTCGTCGGGCCGGCGCGCAGGCCGACGTCGGCGCGTTCGAGTTCGGCGCGACGACGATGCCGTGAGTCGCGCTGTCGATACCACCGCACTTAACCTAGCAACAGCTATCCCGCGCAAGCGCTCAGAAAAAAAACGGCTGCCCAAAAGATGAAAATTCTGCACATCTTCGACCATTCTCTGCCGATCCAGGATGGCTATTCCTATCGTTCGATAAACATCCTTATCGAACAACGCCGGCAGGGCATGCAGACGATGCAATTGAGTTCCGCGAAGCATCCCGACGCCAAAGCGCAACGTGAAACTATCGACAACTTCGAATTCCATCGCACGTGCGCTTCGCAGGCCCGGTGGGCACGCCTACCGGTGCTCGATCAACTGGAGGTGGTGCGCTCTCTCGAACGTCGCCTGAGCGAGCTTATCGCAGCCGAACGCCCCGACCTGCTCCATGCGCACTCGCCGCCGCTGGTCGGACTGGCGGCCGTGCGCGCTGGTGCTCGTCACGGCTTGCCCGTGGTCTACGAGATTCGCGCATTCTGGGAAGATGCGGCGGTCGACAAAGGCGCCTGCCGCGAAGGCGACTGGCGTTATCGCGCCACCCGCGCATTGGAGACCCACGTGGTGCGACGCGCCGACGCCGTGACCTGTATCTGTGCGGGACTGCGTAACGATCTCTTGACACGCGGCGTCCCCGCCCAGAAGCTCACCGTCATCCCTAACGCCATCGATCCCTCACAGTTCCCGACCGCGCGCAGTGTCGACTCGGCGCTGGCCGCACAACTGGGCTTGCGCCAGGGCTGCACGATAGGTTTCGTCGGTTCGTTCTACGCTTATGAAGGCCTGCGACTGCTGGTCGCCGCCATGCCGGCGATACTCGCCAGCATGCCGTCCCTGAAGCTGCTGCTGGTAGGCGGTGGCAACGACGAAGCCGATATCCGCAAGGATGTCGACGCGCTGGGGATGCAGAACAACGTCATCTTTACCGGTCGCGTACCCCACCACGACGTCAACCGTTACTACGACCTCATCGATGTACTCGTTTACCCGCGTCTGCCGATGCGCCTGACGGAATTGGTGACGCCCTTGAAACCCCTCGAAGCGATGATTCAGGACCGCATCGTGATCGCCTCTAATGTGGGCGGCCATCGCGAAATGATCAGTGATGAGAATACTGGCCTGTTGTTTACCGCCGGAGACCTTAGTTCGCTCACCGCCAGCGTGGTCCGCGCCTTCGCCGATCAGACACTACAGGCTAGGTTGCGTGCCAAGGGGCGCGACTACGTGCTCAAGGAACGTACCTGGCACAGGAGCGTCGCGCGCTATCCGGCGGTCTACGCTGCGGCCATCGCGGGGCATGCAAATCGAAGGCAATAAATTCTTCGCCGCGCGGCTCAGCCGTTCGAAGCCGGCGGTCGCGGAAAGCGTCGCACCAGTGCGCTACGCGTGAAGGCGTAGTGGTGCTTGCGAAACAAATACACCAGTCCGCCGGCGTGGCTCAAGGTGAACCGGAAGAATTTTGCGCGGCGGGATAATTCCTGGGCATCGTGTATCGCCACGGCCGTGGGCAGATAGACGATGCGGTAACCCGCCAACCACACCCGCACGCAGTAATCGACATCTTCCGGCGAATAGAAAATCTTTTCGTCCAGCGGACCGACCCGTTCGACCACCGCGCGCGGCAGCAGCCAGCAGGCGGAAATCGCATAATCGACATCACTGGGCGCATCGCGCGGCTGCGCTGCGCCTTCCATCGATTTCAGCGTGAATAATCGTCGGATCTTTCTCGCCACGGTCGGGAACTGATCGGTCGATAACTGGAAGCGACCGTCGGGATAGCGCAGTTGCGGCGCGGCCAGGCCAATGCTCGAGTCGGCCTCCAGGGCCGCCTTCAAGATGCCCAGCGCCGCGCTATCGATGGTCGCGTCCGAATCAAGTATCAATAGGAACTTTCCACCTGCCATGGCCATGGCACGATTGCGCGAGACCGTGGTGCCGAGATTGGTGTCGGCGTACAAGGCTTTGACGACATCCGGATAGCGGTCGACCAGGGCAGACACCAGCGCCCGGCTGTTATCGACCGAACCATTGTCGAATATTAGGATCTCAGAAGGCTGCTCAAACGCCGCGAACGCCGCCAGCAAACTCGCCACACACGTCTCGATGTAGCGCGCCGAGTTGAACGAGAGGATGACGGCGGAAAATAGCGGGACCTTATTCATAGACTATCCGCGTATGGCGAAGATCGATCGCGCGGCCATGAGCACCCGCCACGCACTGGATCAGGCGCCGGCCTTGCCGAGGAAGGCATCGAACATCAAAAGCGTCCACAACAAGGCACTGTAGTCACGCCGTCCCGATTGGTGTGCCTCGACCAGGTGGCGCAAGAAGGGCTCGTTGAAATAACCCGTGTTGCGCAGCCGCTCGCCAAGTACGGCACTGGCGATACGATCGCGCAGCGGGCCACGGAACCATTTGGCGAGTGGCACGGCGAAGCCCATCTTGGGCCGATACAGGATGTGCTTGGGCAGATGGCTTTCCAAGGACTTCTTGAACAGAAATTTGCCCTCGCCATGATGGAGCTTGAAAGCCGGTGGCAAACTCGAGGTCCATTCCACCAGTTCGTGATCAAGCAAGGGCACGCGCACTTCGAGCGCATGGGCCATGCTCGCGCGATCGACCTTGGTCAGAATATCGCCCGGCAGATAGGTTTTCAGATCGAGATATTGAACCAATGACAGGGGTTCATCGGTCGGCGCGCGGGCGGCATGACCACGCAACACATCCACTGCGCTGTGGCCCTGCAGTTCGCGGCGCAGCGCGGCTGAGAACAGGCGCGCGCGCAGTTCATCGCTGAAGATCGAAATCGTATGGAAATAGGCGCCGACCGCATCGCGTGCCAGGGATTGAAAAGTGGTTTTGGCGCGCAGAACGCGGGGCGCCCAATCGGCCTTCGGATAGAGCGCGCCGAGCGGACCGAACACCGCGCGGCGCACGTTCAAGGGCAGCAAGCGGCGCACGGTCTCCTCGGCCATATGCAGCTTATAGCGCCGATAGCCGGCGTGATTCTCGTCGCCGCCGTCACCGGACAAGGCCACCGTCACACGCTCGCGTGCAAGCTCGCACACCCGATAGGTCGGTAGTGCGGAGCTGTCGGCGTAAGGTTCGTCGTAGAGATCGATCAGTTTTTCGACCAAGCCGAAATCATCGGGATTGACCTGGCGGCCGTAATGCGTGGTGCCATACTGCTTGGCGACCTCGGCCGCATAGGCCGATTCATCGAAGGCCGCAATGTCGAAGCCTATTGAACAGGTATTGACCGGGGTGTTCTGTAAACCCGCCATCATCGCTACCACCGCCGACGAATCGACGCCGCCCGACAGGAAGGCACCAAGCGGCACGTCGGCCACCATCTGCGAGGCCACCGCCGCCCGCGTGCGGGCGAATAATTCTTCAGCCGCATCGCCAGCCGCGAGCTGGCTGTCGAGCCGAAATGGCACGTCCCAATAGGGCTGGGGTGCCGACATCGGCGCGCCGCGACGCAACGACAGGCTGTGGCCCGGTGCGAGCTTCGCCACCGCGCGATAGATGGTGCGCGGTTCTGGCACATAGCCATAGGCGAAGTACTCCTCCACTGCGCAGGGGTCGATATCCCGCGGCACCTCGGCACATAGCGTGATGGACTTCAACTCGGAAGCGAACAGCACGCGCCCATCGTTCAGCAGCGCGTAGTACAGCGGCTTGACGCCCAGATGATCGCGCGCCATGAACAAGGTCTCGCTGTCGGCATCCCATACCGCAAAGGCGAACATGCCCCGTAGATGGCCGACACAGTCCTCGCGCCAATGCCGCCATGCATTCAATAGCACTTCGGTATCGGAATGGGTGCGGAAGCGGTAACCCGCCGCTTCGAGCTGCTGACGCAGGGCCTGAAAATTGTAGATCTCACCGTTGAAGGTCAGCCAGCAACGGCGGTCCTCACTCGCCATCGGTTGCTGACCGCTGGCGAGGTCAATGATCGACAGGCGGCGATGGCCGAGGCCCACACCAGGCGCACGGTGATAGCCAGACTCGTCCGGGCCGCGATGGGTCAAGGCGTCCGTCATACCACGCAGCAGACCATCGGCAATCTCACTGACGCCGCGTAGGTCGACGATACCCGCTATCCCACACATCGACACTCTGCCTTTCTATCCAAATCAATGAAAAACAATTCCGAGCTTGCGTGCCGATCGGCCCGCCGCGTTGCGCGCTTGGGCCGGCCGCTCATGCCGCAAGCCCACGATAGACTTCATCGTAGCTGGCCAGCATGCGCGGCAGACTGTAGCGGGTCTCGACCAGTTGACGACCATAGGCGCCATGACGGGCACGCAGCTCGGCGTCATCGACATAGCGCTCGATAGCAGCGCTGAGCGCCGCCACATCGCCGCTGGCGACCAAGCTCCCCGATTCACCGTCAACCACCAGCTCGACGTTTCCACCGACAGCGGTCGCGATCACCGGCAGGCTACTCGCCATGGCTTCCAGAATGGTGTTTGAAATGCCTTCGGCGAGCGACGGCAAGACGAACACGTCCAGACCGCGCATCTGCTCCGCGACCTGCGCTGAGTCACCGGCGAACTCCACCCAGTCCTGTCGCTGTGCCGCCGCCACCAGTTCTGCGCAGTCTTGACGCAACGGTCCGTCACCGATCAGCTTGAGACGCACGCCACCGACCAGATCCGGGCGACGCTCAAGCAGCGCGACAAACGCCTGGCACAGCAAAGTCTGATTCTTGACCGCCTTCATACGACCGACCGTACCGACCACGATGGTCGCAGCGGGGTTACGCGCAACGGCTGACACGAAGCGCTCAGTATCGACACCGTTGTAGATCTGCACGAGCTTGTCCGCACGGATACCGACATCGCGCAGCAGATAACGCTCGAGGTCGCGCGAGAGCGCGATGAAGCGCTGCACGCAATGGCCGAATAGGCGTCGCGCGAGGCGGTATTTGCGCCGACTACCGTCGAGATCCTGTACGTCCCAGCCATGTTCGCCGTGCACTCGTCCATGCACCCCGGCCAAGCAGCCCAGCAACTGCAATTCAAGCGTGGAAAAATTGCGCGTGTGCAGAATGTCAGGACGCACTGTGCGCAACAGCCGCCACATGCGCCACCACACGCGGGGGTCTTGCCCGGGCCGCTTGTCCAGCGCGTGAATCTCGATGTCCGGCACCTCTACCCGTTCAAGAAAGGCCGCGTTGTAGTCCGCCAGACACACGATCACATGCCGATAGCGGCTGCGATCGAGACCATTGATGAGATTGACCATGCCGTTCTCCAGACCGCCGATGCTGAAGCGGAATAGCACATGCATGATAGTGATGGGGCTAGGCATGGTGTTGCGCCGCGACTTATTCAGCGCGCGCCGTGCAGACGCTCAAGATTCAGCGCACCGGTGGCGACAAACGCCGCGAGGACATCCGCCGTCGGCACACCTTCGATGATCGGCGTGCCGACCGCGATGAATGCCCCGCCTTCGTTACGACCGCGAAGACGCGCGAGACCTTCCGCGAGCTTGACCGACGCACGATTAGCGGTGCGACGGCCGTGACTGTCGTACCAATACCAGTACAAGGTTTCGATGCCATCGGTCTCGCTGCGCAAACGCAGTACATCGACATCGTGTACCGCGCCACCGGCGCGCAGCTCGCGCCGACCGTAATCCACTTGGCGCTGGCTCGCTTTGTCAAACACGTGATTATCATGATTGATGAGTTCGCCGCCGTCGCCCTGCTTACGGAAGTAGACCACCTCGACACTCACGCTGCGACCATCCGCCGCCCGATAGCGCGCGCAAAGTGTCTGGTCAGCGCCGCGGAAATCCGGACGCAGTGCCGAGGTGCTAGGTTCAGGCCCTTGCCAGCCAGCCACCGCCGGCAGGCGCACTTGCGCGGCTAGCGCTCGGCTGGAGTCGAGCAGCCGCAGCGCACCACGCGGGGCGAGCGCGATGCCAATCGCGAGCAACACCATCAACACAAGTTTGGCCACACGCACTGCGGGACCGAGCGGCACGCTAGTCGCGACCAGTAGCGTGTCTTCGATGTCACTGAACAGGTTACCTATCCAGAACAGCACGAAGATGACGACACCGAAGAACACCCAACCGTAAATGAAGTGGTCGATACCCTGGGCATATTTGTAATTGCTGAGATGGGAGATCATGACAATGCCGTAAGCGCGCACGCCATTGGCCAGCAGCGGTACCAGCACGGCCGCCATCATGAATACCAGCCGTCGCCAGCCGGCACGAAACTGCAGATACATGAACATTGCGCTGACTGACAAGGTGGCGATCAGGTAGTTGACGCCGCTGCAGGCTTCCGCAACCACGAAACTGCCCGAGGGAATGGTGAGATAACGGCCCTCCATGAAGACTGGGATGCCAGTCAGTTGCAAGAGCGTGACCACTACCGTGGCGGTCCAGTCTTGCAGATAGGGCACCAGGAATTCGCCTTCCGGCACGGCGAAATATAAGTAAAAAAACGGGAAAACCACCACCAGAAAGGCGCGATTGCCGAGCAGCGCCCAAGCTGCGCCGATCAGCATACCGACCACCGCGAGGTGCATGGCGAACGCGACCGACATCAACTCTCCACCCAACCACACCAGGGTGTTCACGGCGATGTAGCTCAGACCAAGCACGGAAACCGCCGGCATGGTGCGGGCCAGTTGCGCGCGCTTGGAAAGCCCCAGATAGACAGCGATGAACGGGATCAGAAAGCAATGATTGAAGGTGCTCGAATGGTTCCAGACCCCGACCATGTTGGCGAAGGTGTCATAGAACACCAGGCCCAGGGCCGCGACTGCCACC
The DNA here is from genome assembly GCA_031362345.1 of Pseudomonadota bacterium. Lineage (GTDB taxonomy): Bacteria > Pseudomonadota > Gammaproteobacteria > JADJYF01. Next base: position 610 of record JANLSI010000634.1, on the reverse strand, counting down.
CCAAGCGACATGAGGTGTCGGCGCCAAGCCACGGCGAGCGCTTGGTCCGCCACGATGCTAACCAAGACTGCGCGACAGCCACGGCCCGATGACACCCGCCACCGGCAGCGGCAGGCGCTTCCAGCAATCGATAAACAGACGATACTTGGGATTCATCGGATTGATGTCCGGCATCGTACTGGCCGCCACCAGTTCGTACTCGTAGAACAGCGGCGTGGGCTCGAAGCCGAGATTCAGCTTCCACTGATAGGGGCCGGTGTCGCGCTTGCTGCGGCCAAAATCGAATACGGTGCAACCGCGTGCGGCCGCCCGTGCGAAGATTTCCCAGGCGAGGAAATCATTGCCGTTCAGACCGCGGGCGGCATAGGTTCCGCCCCAGTAATAGGGACAAACCTGTTCGCGGAAATAGAAATTCATGGCCGCCGAAATCGGTCGACCTTGCCACTCCGCAATAACCAGTTCAACAGCCTCGCCGAAGGTCGCCGCGATGGCGTCGAACAACGCGCGAGGAAATACCGGCGTGCCGAGATTGCGCACGCTTTCTGCGTACACCGCGTAAAAAGTTGGCAGATCGCCGAGCCGGCCGCGCAAGCCATTTTTGATGCCCTTG
>JANLSI010000610.1:0-8169 GCA_031362345.1 Pseudomonadota bacterium | reverse complement strand
TCGCAGACCAGGGACAGATAGGCAAGCGCCGCCGGGTAGTTATGCGGTTCGGGCTCGGCTAACCATTCGATGTCAGGATTGGGATCGTTCTTGCCCACCGTGCGCCCTCCGCTTGGAAATCACGATCTCGATTGTAGGTGCGAATTTATTCGCACATTCAGGAGATATTCCTCCTCGCCTCAACGCAACGCTATCTGTTCCCAGGCCCGCGCACGCCAGCGCGCCAGCATGAGGATACCGACCAGACTCACATAGACCACGGCCGCTATCCAGCCACCGGCCGCACCCAGGCCATATTGTGGCAACCAGCCAACGAAGCCCTGGCCGGGCGCGAAGGCCAGACTGTGGGCAAGGGGCACGAATAACAACCACGACATGCCCAGGATCAGCACCGCCGGTACGGTCGCGTCGCCGGCCCCACGCAGACAGAAACTCGCCCCCAGGATCATGCCGTCGAACAACTGATAAGCAGCCGCCAACCACATCAGCACGATGCCCGACTGGGCGACGGCCGCGTACAGCGGATCGCTGGCATCGAGGAACAACGGAATCGACCAGCCGCTCGCGAGCCCGAGCAACAGGCCGACACTGCCCATATAGATCATCGCCATCGCAATCACCGCATTGCCCAGGCGCCGCGCCCAGACCTTGTCACCCGCGCCGATCGACTGCCCGACCAGGGTCGTGCCAGCTAAGGCGATACCAATCGCCGGCATATAAGAAATCGAAGTCAGCATCATCACGATCTGCGAAGCAGCACCATCGCTGGGGCTCAGTTTCACCAGCATCAATTGAAACAGCGCAAAGCCGAATAGATCGGCCGCCAGCCCGATACCCATCGGCAGGCCGAGACGGAACTGCTTGATGAGACTGTGACGATTCAAGCGCCAGGTCAGCGCTGCGCGGTAAGCCACGAATTGCTTGCCGCCGATGAATAGGGCGAGCGCCATAGCGAGACCGACCGCCGTCGCGCAATTGGTCGCCCAGGCCGCCCCTGGCACGCCCCAGTGAAAATGGAAAATGAAGATCCAGGCGAGCAAGGCATTGACACTCAAGGTCACGAAATTAATCAACAGCGTGACGCGCGCGCGACCGATGCCGTTGAAGAAGCCGAGCACCGACCACAAGGCCACACCCACCGCCGCACCCAGCATGCGTGGCTGCCAGAATTGCAACGCTAATTCGCGAACCTCCGGGTTGAGCGCGAAGGGCGCGAGTATCCAGTGACCGCTGAAACCAAGTAGCGCGAACAGCGGCGCGGTCAGCACCGATGCCCACAGTGCGGTCCAAGTCGCCTGCGAGGCACGGCTATAGCGCCGCGCGCCGTGGGCCTGGGCGACCACCGTCTGCACGGCCATCGCCACGCCACCCAGCACGCCGATGAACACGATCACCAGCCAGTGCACCGCGCCCATGCCGGCCATGGCCAAGGTCGAGATGTGTCCAACGAACCAGGTGTCGGTGAGGTTCAAAGCCGCCTGGATGGCGCTGTTGGCGATCAACGGCCCCGCCAGTGCCAGCACCGACCACCAGTTCACATGTGCCCGTCCCTGCGCGTCGATGCGTTGGGCGGGCAGGGCGGTGGCAGCAGCACTATTCATCAGGCGGGCAGTGTAACGAGTTGTGTCTGCGCGATGCCGGGGCTAGCCGTCGTTGCTGTGAGTGCGACAAATTCGGACATTGGTTCCAGGGCCTAGCACCGGGAGCACGCCGATGAATGTCCGAATGAATTCGGACCCACAGCACAGTGTATGGCGGCGCCGGCTTTGCCGGCATGTACATGCTGCACCGCTTGCGCGAAGCCGGGTATTCGGCGCAGCGGCCTCAGTACAGCGGGTAGTTCGGTGCCAGTCCGAGACGATGCCGCCCATAGAGTTCGAAGGCGACATCGCGATCGATGAAGGCGTGGGTAGCGAGCATGTTGAGGTCGCGAAAGAAGCGCTGTAGCGGCGCGCCCAGGTTGAAGCTCTTGGTGCCCGCCCGCGCCATCAGTGCATTGACGCCCTCACGACACAGATCTGCGATATAGCCGGCACGCATCTTCAAGTCGAGCCGCGTGTCGAGGGAGAACGCGCGGCTCTGCATGTAGCTTTCGGTGTCGGCCACCAGCCGCTCAAGCAGCGTAACGGCGGCGCATGAGCGCGCATGCGCTTCGCCAAGGTTGATGTGCACGGCCTGCTTCTGCGCGAGCACGTCACCTCCCCAGGTCATGACCTTGTTCTGCATGAGCGTCTGGTACGCGGCCGTCGCCCCTTCGAGGCCGCCACAGTAGACGCCCATGACTTCACAGTAGATGAACGGTAGCAGTGGAATGGCATAAAGCGGATTGTCGTGGATCGAGTCCGTGCCGTTGAATAGCTCTGCAGTCGCGACCGAGCGGTGCGCTGGCACGAACAGATTTTCTGTGATGACATCGTTGCTGCCGGTGCCGGACATGCCGCTCATATGCCAGACATCCTCGACCTTGACGTCCTTGATCGGGACCACGAAGGCACGCGCGTCGGCACTGCCGGCCTTTGCGATCATGACCCAGTCAGCATGCATAATTCCCGAGCTGAAGCTGGAGCGTCCGCTAATCTCGTAGCCGCCGCTCACCGGCTTGATGCGCACCTCGGGAGATGGCTGGATGGGCATGAGTGCAAACGGGCGTTCGGCCCAGACCTCACGCTGAACCTGTTCCGGAAACTTGGTCAGCATCCAGTTGTGTCCGATATAAAAGGCCGTGACCCAACCTGTTGACAGACAGGCGCTACTGACGGCGCGCGTAACACCTGCCAGCGCGTCCAGCCCCAGTTCGTGCCCGCCGAAACGCTTCGGCACCAGCATTTGCATGATGCCGGCGTCGATGAGCGCGCCGATAGAGTCATCGTGAGGCCGACGCTGCGCTTCGCTGGCTTGCGCGCGCGCGGCGATGCCTGGCAGTTGCGCCGCGACTTGTTCGAGTAGTATTTCTTTCGTCATCTGCACGGTGTGATCTCCCCTTGAGTTGCAACGCCATCTCGATGTCCAGCAGACACTCGATGCAATTTATGCCTGTCGCCCTTGAACACTGAGCGACGGGCTCGCCATAGCGCGCTCTTCCTCAAGCAACTTGTCCAGCACCCACAGCATCTTGACTGGACCGGCATCGTTCGCAATGTTGAGCGGTTTCAGATCGGGGCGTTCCTTGCGCCGCTGATGCTGCGCTTCGAGCATGACGCGATCTTCCTCGAAGGCCTCATCCAAGGTGCGCCCCAGCAGATCGCTCAGGCCGGGCAGTTCCGTTTCGTTACTGGCGCCCCACGAGTAGTAGTAATCGACTGAGTCGTCATCGCAGGGAGTCACCGCCTGGCAGGTCCAGGTGTCCACCAGCAATTGGCCGTTGGATTCCCCAACGGTCGCCGTGCCGGCAGTAAAGGCCCGGAAACGCATGATCCAGTTGCACGGCACGGTGTGTTGAATGTCGAGACAGATATCCAACTGGGTGCCTTCCGGAAACAGATGGACAACGGCACCGGTGGGCGCTACCGAGCGCACCCAGCAGCGCGTGTTCAACCCTCGCGGCGTGATTTCAAAGTGCGGCTTCATCTCGCTGTATTTACGATCGCCGCCGACTGTCTGCGGGTGGACCCAGGCGATATGGCTGAGGTCGGCGAGGTTTTCGATCTCGCGGCGGTAGTTGGTCTTAACATGCATCTGCGAGGTGCGGATGTTCCAGGCAGGATCGCCCGGTCCGACCGCGAAACAGATCAGCCCGGCATCGGCCTTGGCCGGGTCGCCCATCCAAACCCAAACCCAGTTGTCTTTCTCGATGACCGGGAAGGCGCGCACGCAGGTGCCCGCCGGGATCGTGGCCTGGCCGGGGATCTCCTCGCACACGCCGGTGCTGCTGAACTTCAGGCCGTGGTACATGCAGCGCAGTCCCTCGCCTTCCTTGCGGCCGAGGGAGAGTGCCGCCTGACGATGCGGACAGCGGTCTTCGAACGCAACCACACCGCCGTCGGGTTTGCGATAGAGAACGACGCGCTCGCCGGCAATCTTGCGCGCGACGATCGCCTTGCGACCCTGATGAATCTCGTAATCCCAGCCCGCGCAATACCAGGCGTTCTGCACAAAGATCTCAGCCATCACCGATTCCTCCAGACAATTGCTCTGTCGACAAGCTGACGCGACGCGGTCGGACGCCAGCATTACTACATTCTGACATCAGGCGCGGCCTTGGATACTAAGACCCTGGCGGAAATAATCTTGTCGACACCGAGGGTGTCCCTGAGCGGGTGCTGCAAGGCGCGTTTCGCCGGCAATGGCCGAGCCCTTGCCAAAAAGCGCAACGCCGCAGCGGCCGCTCAGGGGCAGCCGAATGCAAAGATTACTTCCGCCAGGGTCCTAAGCGCATCGCCCAGGGTGGACACCCTCCCAAAAGGACGGCGCCATCGCCGTACCCTGCGCCGTCGGGATCACGATCTCCAGCTCTCTGGCGGTGAGCGCTTCGCAGCGGCGAGCAGAGGTCGATGCTTGCACGCCGCCGCTAGCGATCACCCGGTCGGCCGCCGCGAGGATGGCGTGCAGGCTCCGGCTAGCTTCCGCAGCCCCGCGTTCAGTTCGGCCATGTCGGCCGCTGACCAGGCTGCATTTTCCGTAGCGATGCTTTCCGTGCATGTCCACTCCGATCATTACCAGTGTGGTAATAACACAAGCGGCAAGATAGCTTTTCATGAATTCAGAATTACTGTGCAGTGACGCGCCAGATCATATTTCCCACATCGTCAGCCACGAGCAGCGCACCTTGTTTGTCGAGAGCCACGCCGACAGGGCGGCCCAGTGCATGACCCGTCGCGCTCAGAAAGCCTGTCAGTACATCCATGGCTTCGCCGTGGGGCTGGCCGTCGTTGAACGGTACAAAAATTACCTTATAGCCACTGGGCGGAGAACGATTCCAGGAACCATGTTGCGCTATGAACATTCCGTCCACGAACGGCGATGGCAAGCTACTGCCTTGCGAGGATGCCAGGCCTAATGATGCAGTATGGGCGCCGAGCGCGTAGTCGGGCGAGATCGCAGCGGCGACGAGATCAGGGCGAGCAGGCTTCACGCGGGTGTCAACATGGCCGCCGTAGTAACTGTAGGGCCAACCATAGAACCCGCCTTCGCGCACAGATGTCAGGTAATCGGGAACCAGATCGCTGCCAAGCTCATCCCGTTCATTGACTACTACCCACAGCGTGTTACTCGCGCCTACCCAAGCCATGCCGACGGGATTGCGCAACCCCGATGCAAAGATCCGGTGAGCGCCGGTCTCAATATCTACCTCCCAGATTGCGGCACGACCTTCTTCGATCTGCATACCACGCTCAGCAACATTGCTGTTAGACCCGACGCTTACATACAGTTTACGGCCGTCGTGACTGGCCAACAGATTCTTGGTCCAGTGATGGTTGATTGGGCCGCCAGGGAGGTCTAGCAGTTTCACCGCTGGCGCAGTAATGGATCGATCGCCGGTGCGATAGGGAAACTTAAGAACCGCATCGGCGTTCGCAACAAACAAGGTATCGCCGATCAAAGTCATGCCGAAGGGTGAATGCAGGCCGTCCAACATGACCGACCGGATCTCGGCAACCCCATCGTCATTGGCATCACGGAGCAAAGTGATGCGGTTGGCACTCGGCACGCCGGCGCCGGCGCGTTTCATCACCCACTTCATCACCCGGTTTTTGAGACTCTTCGACGTTTCGCGCTGCTTAGGCGCGTTGGTTTCGGCCACCAAGACATCACCATTGGGCAACACGGTTATCCAGCGCGGGTGTTCGAGACCGCTAGCGTAGGCGGCCACCCGTAGGCCTGCAGCGGCGTAGGGTGTGGCATCACTAGGCCAGCCCTGCGCGGGTGCTACATTGACAGTCGGAAACAAGGCATGACGGGGCTCCGGCAATAGGGGACTCCCCCCTGATCCAGCGGCGATAGATAGCGTCGCAGTGTCGCTGCAAGCGGCTAGTAGCAGGAGCCCCGCGAGAGCGACCACCATCACTGATGTGCGGATCTGTAACATCCAGTAGCGCCGATTCGACTACCGCGTTGCCGGCGTTTCACGCCCCGGGTGACGATGTTTCGCGATCGCGGCGATGAATTCTTTCGTTACTACAACGACATCATCGATGGCGGCCAGCAAGATGCCGGGCTCGTCGGCGGCCGCCGATGAAGTAACCGCTATACCAGCCCGTGCAAGCAGGGCCTGCGAACTACCGAGGGCGAGCAAGGTCTTGCCGTGACGATACTGGTTGACGATGAACTCTGTGGTCTGGCCATGGCGAGCCAACAGCGCGTTGCCCGCTTCACCGTCGGGGAGCACGAGCGCATCGAACAACACCGGCGCAGAATTTTCCAAGCTGCCATCGGCTGCCAGCGTCTTGGCGTCGCTGGTTTGCACTGGACCGAGGCGGGGTGCGATGACCCACGGCACGGCACCCGCGCCGATCAGCGCCGTTTGAATAGCGATGATCGATGCGCCATGCACGCCGTCCGCCGCCAGGATTGCGACCTTGCGGGTTCGAATACCCCCGTCACCCGGTAAGGCCGTCAACGACAGAGCCGATGATTTCGTGACTTCCGGCACGGCCGGCTTGGGCAGCGCCTTCGGCATCGCTTTGGGGACGGCAATACCGAGACCGTCCGCCACTGCTGCGGCCAGCTCGGCGGATACATTCACCAGCGAGGCCACCATGCGCGCGCGGATGGCCGGCACTGTCAGCTTGCTGAGTTCGAAGCGGAAGCCACCGATGATGTGGGCTTTCTCGATCTCGGTCTGGCTTGCGTAGAACAGCGTGGCCTGGGTGTAGTGATCGGCGAACTTTTCCGGCTTGCCGCGCAACTTGTCCTCTTCGACTGGCTGCGGGAAGGACACGAATCCTGCCGCACCGGCCTGGAACGGACATCCACCCCCGAGCGAGTTGGGCTCGTAGGCGACGCGACCGCGCGCAATGGAGCGCCGATGCAAACCATCGCGCTGGTTGTTGTGCACCGGCGCCAACGGCGCGTTGATCGGGATCTCGTGGAAGTTCACGCCGCCAAGGCGCGTGATCTGCGTGTCGATATAGGAGTGAATGCGGCCGGCGAGCAGCGGATCGTTGCTGAAGTCTATGCCCGGTACGACATGGGCGGTGCAGAAAGCGACCTGCTCGGTCTCGGCAAAAAAATTGTCAGGGTTGCGGTTCAGCACCATGCGACCTACCGGTGTTACCGGCACCATTTCCTCGGGGATGAGCTTGGTCGCGTCAAGCACATCGAAGCTGAACGTCGCGGCTTGCGCCGCGCTGAAAATCTGCAGGCCCAGCTCCCATTCCGGGTAATCGCCGGCCTCGATCGCATCCCACAGGTCGCGGCGGTGGTAGTCCGGATCGGCACCGGCAATCTTGACCGCCTCGTCCCATACCAGCGAGTGCGTGCCGAGCTTGGGCTTCCAATGGAATTTGACGAAGTGGGATTCACCGGCGGCGTTCACCAGGCGGAAAGTGTGGACACCAAAACCCTGCATCATGCGCAAACTGCGCGGAATGCCGCGGTCGGACATCACCCACATCAGCGTGTGGGTGGTTTCCGGCATCAGCGAGGCAAAATCCCAGAAGGTGTCGTGGGCCGAGGCGGCTTGCGGCATGCCGTTATGCGGCTCGGGTTTCACGGCGTGGATCAGATCGGGGAACTTCATCGCATCCTGAATGAAGAACACCGGCATGTTATTGCCGACCAGATCCCAGTTACCTTCGTCGGTGTAGAACTTGACCGCGAAGCCACGTACGTCGCGTGCGGTATCGGCCGAGCCGCGTTCACCGGCGACGGTAGAGAAGCGTACGAACACCGGGGTGACCTTGCCGGCGGTCTGAAATGGCGCGGCGCGGGTGAATTCGGTCAGCGCTTCGTAAGCCTCGAAATAGCCATGGGCGGCCGAGCCTCGTGCATGCACGATACGTTCAGGGATGCGTTCGTGATCGAAGTGCGTGATCTTCTCGCGCAGGATGAAATCTTCCAGTAGCACCGGTCCACGCAAACCGGCCTTGAGCGAATTCTGATTGTCACCAAGGGCAACACCTTGGTTGGTCGTCAGCACTTGCCCGGTCGAATCGCTGCGGGCGTGGCTGAGCGAGCCGCTGTCCGATCGATGCTGTTGCGCGGACGCCTTGCCCGTTTTGGCCGAATGAT
>JANLSI010000606.1:0-3048 GCA_031362345.1 Pseudomonadota bacterium | reverse complement strand
CATACCCACTACGACGCGCAGATTCATTGGGATCCCTACTGCACGATATCCGGTTGGCACGGCGTGACCTCAGTAGCAATCGGCAACTGCGGATTTGGTTTCGCGCCCGCGCGGCCGCCGGTGCGCGAACGGCTGTTGCGCATGATGACGCGCACCGAGCAGATTCCTTACGAGACCATGGTCGAAGGCATGGGCCTCGACTGGGATTGGGAGAGTCTGCCCGAGTGGATGGATCATCTGGAGCGCATTCCTAAGGGTGTCAATCTGTTGAGCTATGTGCCCTTGAACCCGGTGCTGGTGCATGTGATGGGGCTGGAAGGGGCCAAGGCCGGACGCTTGCCGAGTGCCGACGAAATGGGCGAGATCAAGCGCCTGGTTCACGAGGCGATGGACGCCGGCATGATGGGTTGGAGTTGTCAGCGCATGGGCAAGCATTCGATGCAGGCGGACTTCGACGGCACGCCGATGCCCACCGACGTCATGCCCGATGAGACGCTGCTGGCGTTGGCCGACGTGCTCGGCGAGCGCGGCGAAGGTTTCATCGAAATCTTGAACGCGACCACCGGTGAACCGCTGAAAAGCAAAGATCCGAAGGACAGCCTGTTCGTCGAAGAGATCGCGCGACGTTCGGGCCGACCGGTGTTGTTCAACGCCATCATCGCGATGGACGACCCGGGCTACGAAAACCTGCACCTGCAGGCGCTCAAATGGTTGGACGCCTGCTCGGCAAAAGGACTGCGCATTTACGGTCAGGCGGTGTCGGTGCGTATGGCCTACCAGTTCACACTCGAACATTGGAACATGTATGACTCGAGTCCGGCCTGGAACGAACTCACCCAGGGCAGCATTGATGAGCGGGTGGCGAGGATGCGCGACCCGGCGATGCGCAAGCGTCTCATCGCCGACGAAGACATTCTGGTTACGACCGGCGTCGGCGGCCCCATCACCGGCCTCGTCGTCCAGGAAGTGCCGGGGCACCCGGAACTCGAGCACTACCTCGGCCGCACACTCGGCGAAATTGCGCAGACCGAAGGCAAACATCACATCGATGCCATGCTGGACATCGGCATCGCTGGTGGTCTCAAGGTCTTGTATCGCACCCATGAACTGTCGAGTACCGATCCGAAAAAGGTCGGCGAACTGCTGCGTAACCAGCACGTCATTCCCGGCGTTTCCGACGGCGGCGCACACATCAAGTTTCTGGCCGGTGGTTCCTTCACTACTGACATGATCACCTGGCTGGTACGCGAGACCGGTGAGCTGACGCTTGAGCAGGCGCACTACCGCTTGAGCTATTTGCCAGCGCAGGCGGCCGGCTTTCTCGATCGCGGCTTTCTGCGCGAAGGCGCGCCGGCCGATATCATCGTCTACGACTTCGACAAGCTTAGGCGCGTACCGGAAGTGGATTACGAAGTAGCGTATGACGTGCCGGCCAATGAGTGGCGGCGCATTCAGCGCGCGGAAGGTTATCGTTGGATCCTGGTAAACGGTGTGGTGACCTTCAAGGACGGCGTCTGCACCCATGCCACACCTGGTCACCTGTTGCGACTGAACCGCTGGCAGTCGGATATGACGAGCGAGGATTTGGCCAGCGCCGGCTGAATGTGCGGCGACGGGCGGGCTATCCCACCCGTCGCCTTTCAGCGCCTGGTGTCAGCCGGGTGGAACGCTTCCCCCATCGACCCTGCTGGCCGGCGCGCCTCGAACATTGACTATCATCGTCTAGCGCGCCACCGTTAATTGGAGGACAGCCCGTGATCGAGCCCGTCGTATTGTGCGCTACCGATGGCCGTGGTGTCGCGACCGTGACCTTGAACCGCCCAGCGGTCAATAACGCCTACAACGCTGACATGGTGCAGGGCCTGACTGACATCTGTGGCGCGCTGGCTATCGACCCGCAGGTACGCGTAGTGATCATCCGCGGCAATGGCCCGCACTTCCAGGCGGGCGCCGATCTCAATTGGCTGCAACAGGTCGGTGGCATGGACGAGGCCGCCAACCGCGCTGCTTCGGTGGCCACGGCCGAAGCGATGCGCGCTCTGAACGCGCTGCCCAAACCGACCTTGGCCCTGGTGCACGGATGTTGCGTGGGCGGCGGCACCGGCCTCGTCGCTTCCTGCGATATCGTCGTGGCCGAGCGCGGCGCGAGCTTCGCGATCAGCGAAGCGCGCTGGGGCATGGCCGCGACGATTATCTTTCCGCAACTGGTGGCGGCCATGGGGATCCGTAACGTGCGCCGCTACGCCTTGTCCTGCGAACGCTTCGACGCGCGCCGCGCCGAAGTGCTCGGACTGGTGCACGAAGTCTGCCAGCCCGGCCAACTCGACGCTTCCGCCGCGCCCATCATCGACGCCCTGCTCAAGATCGGTCCCGAGGCCCAGGCTCTGAGCAAATTGAGCGCGATGCGCTGCGCGCGCGCTTTCATCAATGACGAAGAATTTGCGCGCCTGGTCGGCGAGCACGCCACCCAGCGGCGCAGCGCCGAGGCGGCCGAAGGATTGGCCAGCTTTGCCGAAAAGCGCGAGGCGGCGTGGGCGGTGCTGAAAGCGTAGGCTATGCTCGCGAAGCGTCTTGGATTAACGGCGCGGCGTGCCACGCCCTTTGCCGCCTATCAGGAGGAATTATGTGTATCAAGAAGAGTGTCGGCATCAGTGGTCGTAATGATCTGATGGATGTCGCCATCGTCCAGATTCTGCTGAATCTCAATCTCCAGCGTTGTGCCGATCCCAAGCCCGCGAGCCTCAAAACCGACGGCCGCATCGGTCCGAATTCGTTGAAGACGCTCGCCCGTTTCGAAACCGAAGTCATGAAACTCGCCAGCTCCGACCAGATGGTGGTGCCGGGTGATGCGACCATCAAGGCGCTGCTCGCTGGCCTGCCGCCCGGGCCGAGTAAGGAAAAACTCGCGGTGGTGATGCCGCAGGCCGTACCGAAACGCATCGATCTGTACTTTGAACCGCTGGTGGTGGGAATGAAGAAGCACAAGATCACAACACCGCTGCGGGTCGCCCATTTCATTGCGCAGCTCGCCCATGAATCTGGCTCGTT
>JANLSI010000595.1:0-8223 GCA_031362345.1 Pseudomonadota bacterium | reverse complement strand
CCTCGGCCTCGAGCTTTTTCTCGAACGGCTCGCACCGCCCCGTCGCGACGCACTTGGGGCAGATCGCCTTCGCGCATTGACGGCACCAGCCGCCGAGCTTATCGGGATCGGCCTTCGCCTTCACATGCACGACGCGCTGGCAATGCCATCGAAGAAACGCTGACGATCGATACCAACGCTGGCGGCAATCGCGGCCAGTTCATCGTCCAGGGAAATATCGGCGAGCTCGCTCCAGTAGCGCTTGAACACTGCGCGCACAAAAGGCACCAGGCAGCCGTCGTCCAGGGCCAGATAAGCGCCGCGCATGGCCTTCACGCTGTTGACCGGAAACACCGGCGGCGGAAAAGTGATCTGCAATCCCACCAGCCGTGCCCAGTCCGCAAGATCCTTGCGCATATAGGCGGCCTTCAGCGGCACCGGTGTCTCGCGCGACTGATAGACACTGGGATTGACGGTGTTGAAGATGCCGCCGACCAGGATCGGACGCCAGACAATTTCTACGTCTAGTCCCGCCATGCGGCTTTGCAGATATTCAAAGGCGAGGTAGGTCCACGGACTGGAACAATCGAAAAAACATTCGACGCGATGATTCATGACTGCCTCTCCCCTGTTTGTAAAATCAATTCACTGGCCGCGCTCACGGTAGTTCGCACACCACGCGCCCCATGACACGACGAGCGGCGATAGTATCGAAGCCACTCAGCAGTTCGTCAAAGCCGAGCCGCGCATGGACGTGGGGTGTGAGGCGACCGCTGGCTGCCCACGCCTCAAGCGCTGCGTGCACGGCGCGCCCGCCTTGCGGATAGACGCGGCCGTATTCGCCGGCACGCACGCCGATCACTGCGTACTGCTTCAACAGCGCATGATTGACCTTGACCGTCGGAATGCGCCCGCTCGCGAAACCGATCACCAGTACGCGGCCAAAGGGCGCCACGCAGTGCAGGGATTCATCGAAGACGTCGCCGCCGATCGGGTCATAGACCACGTCGACCCCGCGCCCATCGGTTAACTCTTTTACGTGTTCGCGAAAGCCGCCATCGGCGTAGTCGAGGACTTGCTGGGCGCCCTTGGCACGCACCAAGTCGAGCTTGGCCTGGCCGCTGGCCATGGCGATCACCCGCGCGCCGAGCGCGACCGCAAGTTCGACTGCGGCCAGGCCGACACCGCCGGCTGCGCCATGCACGAGCACCGTCTCGTCGGGCTTGAGACCCCCACGCACCACCAGTCCGACATAGGCCGTCTTGTAAGCGATGATGAAGGCCGCGCCGTGGGCATAGTCGAAACCCTCGGGCAGGCGCATGCAGTCGTCGGCCGCGGCCGTAACGCGCTCGGCGGCGGCACCGAAGCGCATCGAACCCATCACCCGTTGGCCGGGCGTGAAACGCGCAACCTTCGTGCCCACCGCCAACACTTCGCCAGCAAACTCGGCACAGGGTGCGAAGGGCAATGGAGGTTTCAATTGATAGCGACCCTGCACCATCAGCAGGTCAGGAAAGCCGAGCGCAAAGGCGCGATTGCGCACCAGGATTTCATCAGCCCCGGGCGCGGGCGACGCGACCTGCTCCATCACCAGATCGTGATAATCTCCGAACGCATGGCAGCGCCACGCGCGGTGAGACGAGGTGGTCTCGAGCATGCGTCAGCTATCCCCTTGAACGGCAGGCATCATAATCGGAATCCCAATGATCACGTTATCCAGACAGGCGGCCGCTGTGGCCGACATCCTCAAGGCACGCAAAGAAACCGTTGGCGTCGCGGAATCCTCCACCGGCGGTCTGATCTCGGCCAACTTGTTGGCGGTGCCGGGTGCGTCGGCCTATTTCATCGGCGGCACCATCATCTACACCCTGCGCGCACGGCGCGAGCTGCTCGGCATCGACAAGGTCACACTCGATCGCCAGCAGCCCCTGACCGAAGCCTATGTCGCGCTGTGCGCGCAGACCATACGCACCCGCCTTGATGCGACCTGGGGCATAGCCGAACTCGGCGCGACCGGCCCGGCCGGCACCTCTTATGGTCATCCACCCGGCATCTGTGTACTGGCGGTGGTCGGCACCGTGACGCTTACACGACGCATCGAAACCGGCAGTCCCGATCGTGAAGGTAATATGCAGACCTTCACACGGGCCGCACTGGAGTTGCTGCACGAAGCGCTAGAGCAATGCCCTTGAGTCGGTCCGTGTAATGGAAGCTTCGTTCTGGCAGCAACGCTGGGCCGCCCAACAGATCGGCTTTCACGAAGCCGAGGTCCACCCCATGCTGCTCAGCCACGCAGCGAGTCTGGGCACCACCGGGCGTGTGTTCGTCCCCCTCTGCGGCAAGTCCAATGACATGGTTTGGCTGCGCGCCGAGGGGCACGAGGTAGTCGGGGTAGAACTGGCGGAACTCGCCGTGCGCGCGTTCTTTGACGAGCACGACATGACGGCGACGCAGCTAGCGGCGGCGCCCTTCGAAGTGTTCAGCGCCGGCGGTTATCGGCTGCTGTGCGGCGATTATTTCGCGCTGACGACCGCACTGCTCGGCGACTTCGGCGCGGTCTACGATCGCGCCGCGCTGATCGCGCTGCCCGCAGACATGCGGCAGGACTACGCAACGAAGATGAGCGAGCTCTGCACTAGCGGGACATCCATGCTGCTGGTCACCGTCGAATACGACGCCAGCGTTATCACCCCGCCGCCCTTTGTGGTGTCGGCAGACGAAGTCACCGCCTTATATGGCCAACACTGGACGATAGCGCCGCGCGGTACGCGGGCGGCAGACGTGAAGGGTCAGCCTGGAACTGAGCAGGCGTTCGTGTTGACCCATCGCTAGATCTCTATCCTGAGATCTCTATTCTGTGGGTCCGACTTCAGTCGGACATTCCATCCGTCACAACCAAATTGCGTCCCAATGGGAATAGTCACCGACACGCCGAACCAAGCCTTTACGCACCGGGTTAGCGACGATGTACCGCGCAACGTTGGCGAGATCCTCTTCTTTACGTAGGGCATGTTCGAAAAAACCATTTTGCCAGAGCGGACCACGCCGCGCGGCGCAACGATAGCCGCTTTGTGCCGTACGCCCCTTCAGCATCTTCACCATGATCGACGGCGAATGGGTATGCCCCAATGCGACCAACCAATGAATGTGGTCAGGCATCACTACCCAGGCCAACGATGACACCAGGGCGGTGTCGTGGAGGCGCCGCATTTCGTTGATCACCAATCGTGCGCGTGCAAATTCAGTGAACACCGGTCGACGTTCGTAGGTCACCGTCGTGAGGAAATAAACCTGTCCGGGGAGCGAGCGTCGCCCCTGACGCAAGAGGGCATAGACCATCCGTGGCCTCCTTTTTAATCGCGGCGTCCTGCCGCGTCGCGACCATAGCGCAAGGCCACGGCCATTGATATTGAAGTCGATGTTCAGCTCTGGCAGAAATGTCCGAATGAATTCGCACCCACAATAAGATGCTATGCCCCCTGTGGGTCCGAATTCATTCGGACATTCCTTCCAATATGCCTCCCGCAGTATCATGCCCGCCGCTTTCAATCAGACCGCAGGCACACAGCGCCATGGCCATTCCGACCCTTTTCATCGACGGCGAACACGGCACCACCGGACTTGAGATCCGCGCGCGGCTGGCTGCGCGTGCCGACCTTGAAGTGGTGAGTCTGCCGCGCGAGCAGGCCAAGGATGCGGCTGCCAAACGGGCGATGGTGAATGCGGTCGATGTGGTTATCTTGTGCCTGCCCGACGACGCCGCGCGCGCCACCGTCGCGATGATCGACAATCTGCGCACTGCGGTCATCGACGCCAGCACCGCCCATCGCACCGCTGCCGGCTGGGTCTATGGCTTTCCGGAACTCTGCGCCGGCCAGCGCGCCGCCATCGCCGGCGCGAAACGGGTAGCGAATCCCGGTTGCTATCCGACCGGCTTCCTGGCCCTGGTACGGCCGCTACGCGAGTGTGGTGTGCTGACTGCCAATGCGCAGCTCAGTGTGCACGCGGTGTCGGGCTATTCCGGCGGTGGGCGCAAGATGATCGAGACTTACCAGCAGCCGCCGGCGGACGCGCCGCCGCAGAATTTCGGCGCCTACGGCCTCACGCTCAAGCACAAACACCTGGCCGAGATGGGCACCCATGGCCTGCTCGATCAGCCGCCGGTGTTCTCACCGTCCGTGGGTTATTTCGAACGCGGTATGCTGGTCTTTGTGCCCTTGCACCACGGCCAATGCGCCGTCCCGATCAGCGGCGCGACACTGCACGAGATTCTAAGCGTCCACTTTGCCGGCCAGCAGTTCGTCACCGTGCGGCCGTTGAACGATGAGCGCGCGTTGCGTGAGGGTAGCTTCCTGGAACCTGAAGCGCTCAATCACACCAATCGCCTCGAACTGTTCGTTTACGCCAATGATGCCGAACGCCAAGTCATGCTGGTGGCGCGCCTCGACAATCTCGGCAAGGGCGCCAGCGGCGCAGCGCTGCAGAACATGAATCTAATGCTGGGACTGCCCGAGGCCCAAGGGCTCTAAGCGTCAGGGGCTGCGTCGCTCAAGTGATGACCGGCACCGTATCCGAGCCGTGGCCGATCAGGGCAGCGATGCGCCATGCACCGTCGTGCTGCACCAGCGTATAGGTCGCGCCCAGGGTCTCCAGCACCGTGCCATCGTCGCGATAGCGCGTCCAATGCATGGCCGCCAGTGCGAGGGTCGGCGCCAGTGTCTTGACCGACAGGGAGCGATAGGCCGAACGCGCGAAACCCTGGCCGCGCAGGCGTTCGAGCATCGCGCTGAAGAAGGTATCGAAGGCCGCGCTATCGGCCAGCACCTGGGCGCCTTGTGCGAGGGTCGCCATACACGGCAAGTGATAGAGCGCACGCAAACTTGGCACATCGGTGCTGCCGAAGCGCGCAACCAGCTGGTCGAACAAGGCCGCGATGGCGGCAAAATTGACGTCTTTAGTCACGCATCAGTCCTCATCTGTAAAGGCCGCCACGCCCCATCGCCGCCGGCTCACGCTGCGGCCATGATCCCGCCCGGCGCCGATTGTCTGCCGCCACGGGCCCGTGACAACAGGAACAAGGTCACCCAGACATTGACCAGGTTCCAGCCGATGCCGTGGATGAAGGCGACCGTATAAGAGCCGCTCCAGTCAAAAATCGCGCCCGAGCCCCAGCCGCCGAAAGCCATGCCGACGATAGTGGCGAAGATGATCAGCCCGATGCGACCACCGGCTTGCGCTTCGGGGAAATACTCGCGCACGATGACTGCATAGGACGGCACGATGCCACCCTGAAACAGCCCGAACATGGCCGCGGCCACGTACAGCGCAACAAGGCCCTTGGCCGGCAGAAACATGAGCAAGGCCAGGCCTTGCAGGATGCCGCTGATCAACAGCGTACGCAGCCCACCAAGTCGATCGGCAACAAAACCAAATACCAGCCGACTGACGATGCCACAGGCCAGCATGGCCGACAGCATCTCGGCGCCGCGGGCCGCACCGAAACCACGGTCGGCGCATAAGGACACCAGATGCACCTGCGGCATCGCCATCGCCACGCAGCAGCCGACACCCGCCAGGCACAGTAGCGCGGTCAGCGCGCCCGGGGTGAGTCCAAGCGCCGCCGGCGTGCCCGCCGAACCCCCCTGCATCGGTGCGACCGTCGCGCGTTCCGGTTTAGGCCTCAGCATCAAGACCAGCGGCAACATCACCGCCATGCTCGCCAGGCCCATCATGACGTAGGTGTCGCGCCAACCGTGGGTATCGAGCAGGTGATAGAGCGGTCGTGGCCACAATGCGCCGGCGAGATAGTTACCGCTCGCTGCGATCGCGATGGCGACACCGCGACGCTTGATGAACCACTTCGAAATATCAGCGAGCAGCGGGCCGAACACCGCCGCGCAACCGAACCAGCCGATGGCGACATGCATCAGCGAGAACATCGCATAGTTCGGCGCATGGGCAGCGCCAAGAAAGGACAAACCCAGCGCCACGACGCACCAGGCGAGCGGCCGCGCCACGCCAAAACGATCGACCAGCTTGCCGGTCACGATGCCGCCGATACCGAAGCCGAGCATCACCATCGTGAACGGCAAAGAGGCACCGGCGCGGGAGATGGCGAATTCAGCCTGAAAGGCCGGCAAAGCAACCACCACCACGTACATGCCGGCGCTGCCAACGGTCGTCATGGCCAGGCAGGCGAACAGTCGCGCCCAGGCATAATTGGAATCGACGGCGGCGGTGTTACTCATGGCGGCATCCGGCCAGCGTCTCACACGCTCTTGTCGAAGACCTGCGGGGCTGCCTGCTTGACCTTGGCATCCTTGGTCCAATAACGCTTGGCCCAGATACCGTCGTAGGCCTCATTGCCGTGGGGCATGCGCCAGCTGCGCACTTCGCTCTGCGCGAGTGACACCGAACACAATGCGCGCGGCTGATCGTCGGTGCCATCGACATAGGCATTGGCATCCTTGAGCGGGATGTAGCGCTGCGCAATGCGGCGATAGCGATCGCGCCATTGGTCGTCGTTGCCGACTTCGAAGTCGACCTGCGCGCGACCGCGCAACACCACCTTGCGGTAGGGAATGACAGGCTCGTCGATGCTCAAGGCCACGCGCGCGTCGTGGCGAATGTGGCGCAGCCACTCGGAATGCTGACGCGGCGTAAACCAGATGCGGCCTTGCTCGTGGATGAACCAGATCGGCGTCACCAGCGGCGCGCCATCGACGTCGACAGTCGCGATATTCATGATCAGATTGGAACCGGCCAGGAAGCTATCCCGTTCGGCGTCGGTCAATTTCGGCATCACTCATCTCCCCTTGCTTTGAGGGTCGATTACAACCCACTTGGCCAGCACAATGCAAAACCGTGCCTGAGGTTCAATGCGCACGCAGCTTGGGCGCGGGCAGATTGTCGGTGTCGAGCTCGGGCGGGGTGCCCTGGGCGGGTTTGGACGGCCATTCCTGCTTCTCGATCATGTCGCCCATCTTCTTGCCTGGCACCAGCTGGCCTTGGTAAATCAGGAAGCGCCCACCGGGATCGGCATCGACCGTCGGGCTTTCTATCCAGATCCACATATGGCCGGCTACGGTATCGAGTATCAAAGCCTTTTCCGCACCATAGCCCTGGCCCGGATCAATGGGGATCGCTTGGTAACGCCCTTCGGACACAGCGAAAGCCGCGCTGCTCGCCAGCAACAGACCGAGCGCAATAACAAATCGTTTCAACATTGCTTCCCTACTCGTTGGCATGGCATAGGTGGGGGTGCGACTCAGCGCTGCGCGATGGCCGCGCCATAAACCAGCCGGGCCGGCGGGCGCAGCGCGAGCGCCTGAAAGCGACCGAACAGGCGCCCCTGGGCCCACGGCAGAATGTCGACCAGCAATTCCGGCGCCTCGGCCAGCACCGCCAGCGGCAGGCTGACCGTATCGCCGCGCGCGTTGACGGCCATGGTGTAAACCGCGCCTTGAGCATAGGGCCGCGCTGGCATGCGCCAGTCGATGACGACCCCGCCACGGGCACTCCCGTGCAGCGCCTTGATGAGGGCACGGACATCGCCGAGCAGGGCCTTGCAGGCATTGTCGTACAGAACGTGATGGCGCACCTCGTCCTGCGCACAACGCAAGCCGTCGTCGCCGCTCGACAGCGTATTGACGAGCTGCGGTAGGAGCGGCTTGGATGGCACTGCCTGCACCGGCAACGCCGTGATTCTGACGGCCGTCAGGGGCGGCTCGCCACTGGTCACCAGTGGCGTCGCTGCCGCGCAACCCTGCACCGCACACAGGCGACGGAGAATGGCCCGCTCCAGCGCCAGCCGCCCGGTGGCGCGTGGCGCCGAGATGATGAACTGCCGCGCCGGACGGTGACCGACCACCACGCGCAAGCTACGACCGCGATCGACCAGCAGCCGTACCGGCGCGCCGGCGCGGGCGGCGGCGGCGGCGCGCTGCAGGCCCGCGACATAGGCCTGCGCGCCCGCGCTCCAGGCGCTGGTTTTCTTACCACGCTTGCCGTGTTTGGCGCTTTGCTTGGCGGCGACGCCATAGGCGGCGCTCAATTCCGCGACCGCCGCCGCGACGAAGGCCGCGCGAGTCGCGGCCGGTGCGGTAGACAGTTCACGCGCGGCGCTGACCAACGACTGTTTGCTCGACAAGGCCCAAGCGGGTTGCGCCAGGACCAGCAGGCTGCCGTAGATCAGGGTGCTTAACAGCAGCCGAAACAGCACTGAGCGCAGGGCGATGTAATTCA
>JANLSI010000508.1:0-11291 GCA_031362345.1 Pseudomonadota bacterium | reverse complement strand
GCGTGGCCACACCACTACGCATCGCCGCCTCCGCCACCGCCGGTGCCAGCTCGGTGATGAGGCGCGGATCGAAGGGCTTGGGGATCAGATAATCCGGCCCGAAACTCATGGCCTCGCCGCCATAGGCCGCCACCACTACTTCCGAGGCCTCCTGGCGGGTGAGCCTCGCCAGTGCATGCACGCAGGCAAGTTTCATTTCTTCGGTAATGGTGGTGGCGCCGACGTCGAGCGCACCACGAAACAGATAGGGAAAGCACAACACGTTGTTGACCTGGTTCGGATAGTCAGAACGACCGGTCGCAATCAAGGCATCAGGCCGCGCGGCGCGCGCCTCCTCGGGCATAATCTCAGGCGTGGGATTAGCAAGGGCTAAGATCAGCGGGCGCGGCGCCATGGTCTTCACCATCTCGCCATTCAAGACACCCGGACCCGACAGCCCCAGAAAAATATCGGCGCCGACCATCGCCTCAGCGAGGGTGCGATGGGGTGTCTTGCGCGCGAAGAAAGCCTTGTGCTCATCCATCTGCGCGTCGCGCCCCTCGAAAATCACGCCGGCGCGGTCGGTGACTAAAATATTCTCACGCGGCAGACCCAGAGAATAGAGCAGCCGCAGGCAGGCAATCGCTGCGGCGCCGGCGCCCGAGGCCACCAATTTGACCTCGGCGATATTCTTGCCCACCACTTCCAAGGCATTGATGATGGCCGCCGCTGAAATGATGGCGGTGCCATGCTGGTCGTCGTGAAAGACCGGAATTTTCACGCGATCCTTCAACTTCTGTTCGACAAAAAAACACTCGGGCGCCTTGATGTCCTCCAGATTGATGCCACCAAAGGTCGGCTCCAGACTGGCGATGATATCGACCAGCTTGTCCGGATCGGTTTCGTTGATTTCGATGTCGAACACATCGATGCCGGCGAACTTCTTGAACAGCACCGCTTTGCCTTCCATGACCGGCTTGGCCGCCAGCGGGCCGATAGCGCCCAAGCCCAATACCGCCGTGCCATTGGTAATCACGGCGACCAGATTGCCGCGCGCGGTGTAGAGGGAAGCGCTATTGGGATCGGCGACGATAGCCGCGCAGGGCGCCGCCACACCCGGTGAATAGGCGAGGGCGAGATCGTCTTGATTAGCGAGCGGTTTGGTTGCCGCGATTTCGATTTTGCCGGGCCGCGGATTGCGGTGGTATTCGAGGGCGCGTGCGTAGAGGTCGTCGTCTTTGCGTGTCGTCACAGTGCTTCGCTCCGCTGGTGTTTATGGGCGCCCCGTCGCGACCGCCGTGCGTGTCGTTCGAGGTCGCCAGGCAGAGCCGCCGCCCTCACTGCATAGGGAAGCCGGGCGGCATCTGCCCGCGCATACCGCGCATGAGGTTCTTCAACGCGCCCTTCTTGGTCATCTTCTTCATCATCTTCTGCATCTGCAGGAACTGCTTGAGCAGCTTGTTGACGTCCTGCACTTGGCTACCGGCGCCGTTGGCGATGCGGACCTTGCGCGAGGCCTTGATGATGGCCGGAAACTCGCGCTCCTGCGGCGTCATGGAATCGATGATAGCGGCGAGCTTGGTCAATTCTTTGTCATTGACCTGGTTCTTGACCTTGTCTGACAGCTCGCCCATACCCGGTAACTTGCTGAGCAGCGCCTGCATGCCGCCCATATTGCGCATCTGATCGATCTGGTCGCGGAAATCCTGCAGGTCGAAGCCCTTACCCTGCTTGAGTTTCTCGGCGACTTTCAGCGCCTTGTCCTGGTCGACCTTCTGCTCGACTTCCTCAATGAGACTGAGCACGTCGCCCATGCCTAAGATGCGTGAAGCGACGCGATCCGGATGGAAGGCTTCGAGGCCATCGGTCTTCTCACCGGTGCCGAGGAACTTGATCGGCTTGCCGGTCACGCGCCGCACCGACAAAGCCGCACCACCGCGGGCATCGCCGTCGGTCTTGGTCAGCACAATGCCGGTCAGGGCCAAGGCGTCGTTGAAAGCGCGCGCCGTGGCGACCGCGTCCTGGCCCATCATGGCATCGATGACGAACAGGGTTTCGTGCGGATTGACGGCGGCATGGATGCGCTTGATCTCGTCCATCATCGCGGCGTCGATAGCCAGACGGCCAGCGGTGTCGACGATCAAGACGTCGCAGAAATCGCGCTTGGCTAAATCAATGGCCGCCAGCGCGATGTTTTCCGGGCGGGTATTGGCAGGACTCGGATAGCAGGTCGCACCGACTTCAGCGGCCAGCACTGCAAGCTGTTCGATGGCGGCCGGTCGGTAGATGTCGCAGCTGACCAGACCGACGCGCTTCTTATCGTTCTCTAACAGCCGGCGGGCGAGCTTGGCGGCAGTGGTGGTCTTACCCGAGCCCTGCAGGCCGGCCATCAGCACCACCACTGGCGGTGTCGCCGCCAGGTCGAGGGCGCGGTTCTCGTCGCCCATGAGGCGCGTCAGTTCGTCACGCACCACTCGGATCAGGGCCTGGCCCGGGGTCAGGGTTCCGATCACGTCCTGGCCGATGGCGCGTGCGCGCACGGTGGCGATGAAATCCCTTACGACTTCCAGGCCGACGTCAGCCTCGAGCAGCGCGATACGCACATCGCGCAGTGCTGCGTCGATATTTTCCTCGGACAGGCGGGCGCGTCCGCTCAGATTCTTGACGACGGCACTGAGCCGACCAGTGAGATTATTGAACATGCGGATGGTTCGGATTGGCTCGTTTTCAGGACCGGAACGGACTCCGGATGCGCTTCATTAGCGGGGCCGATTATGCCATCATCGACGCCCGAGTAGCCCTCATCCCATGCCCATGAATGTTTTTATTTTCGGGCTCGCGGCCATCGTCCTGTACCTGACAGTGGCGGTCAAAACGTCCGAAATCGCACGCGCGGCACCCGGCTACGCGCCGCGCCCAACCACCGCCGTGCTTGCGTTCGCCGCTATCGCCGCCCACGCGCTTGCGCTCTATCCCATGCTGGTGACCGCCAGTGGCATCAACCTCGGCATCTTCAGCGCCGCCTCGCTGGTCGCCTGGCTGATCGCGACCATCGCCATTATCGCCAGCCCGCGCGCGCCGGTCGCGAGCCTCGCGGTCGTCATCCTGCCCTTCACCGCCGTCATCGTCGGCGTCTCGCTGTTGTTCAGCGATCAACGCGTGCTACAGCATCTGCCGGCCGGGCTCGCGCTGCATATCGGGCTGTCATTGATCGCCTATAGTCTGTTTGCGATCGCCGCGCTGCAGGCCATCTACCTGAGCTTCGCCGCCCGTAGGCTCAAGAGTCACGCGCCGGTGCTGCGTTTCCTGCCGCCGCTGGCAACCATGGAGCAGCTCATGTTTCAGTTGACCGGCATCGCCTTCGTGCTCTTGAGTCTGGGACTCATGGTCGGCGTGCCCTACATTCGATGTGCGCGCCCAGCATCTCGGTCACAAGATAGTGTTCTCAGCGCTGGCCTGGCTGACCTTCGCGGTGTTAATCATCGGACGCTATCAATGGCACTGGCGCGGCAGGCGCGCGGTGAGATTTCTGATCGTCGGCTTCGTGATGCTCGCGCTTGGCTTCTTCGGCTCGAAGTTCGTGCTTGAACTGGTGCTGCACAGACCCTGATGGAAGGCGTCAAATTCGCCGACATGAGCGGCCAGTCGCTGGTCATACTGGCCATGGTGTTGGTGGTGCTGATCCTGATCTCGGCGTTCTTCTCCAGCGCCGAGACCGCGATGATGACGCTCAATCGTTATCGCCTGAAACATCTGGCCGAGCGCGGTCACCGCGCGGCGCAGTCGGCGCAGAAGCTGCTGGAACGACCAGACCGCCTGATCAGCCTGCTGTTGTTTGGCAACAATTTCATCAACATTCTGATCGCTCAGATCGCGACCGTGGTGACCCTCGAGCTGTGGGGCGAAAGCGCGCTGATCGCATCGAGTGCATTACTGACTGCGGTGGTGCTGGTGTTCGCCGAAGTGGTACCGAAAACCCTCGCCGCCATTCATCCCGAGCGCATTGCTTTTCCGGCTGCCTTCATCCTGCGCCCCCTGCAGTTCGTGCTGTGGCCTTTTGTCGGGTCGCTCAACTGGGTCTCGAACGGCGTGCTGGCCCTGCTCGGTGTGCGCGAGCTGAAACGTGCTCGCGAATCGCTCAGTCGTGAAGAGTTGCGCACGGTAGTCAAGGAAG
Source organism: Pseudomonadota bacterium (assembly GCA_031362345.1). Lineage (GTDB taxonomy): Bacteria > Pseudomonadota > Gammaproteobacteria > JADJYF01. The sequence goes on along the minus strand of JANLSI010000508.1, from coordinate 7,138 downwards.
CCGGCGCCATGATTCCGCAACAGCATCAACAGATGCTGTTCGGCATTCTCGATCTGGAAACCGCCACGGTCGAAGACATCATGGTGCCGCGCGGTGACCTCTACGGCATCGACCTCGACGACGAATGGCCGGACGTGCTCGAACAGTTGATGAACTGTCGCCACACGCGCGTGCCCTGCTACGCCGGCAACATCGACAACATCGAAGGCGTCCTGCACCTGCGCCGACTGGCCAAGACCTTACGTTCGGGCGACGATTTCACCGTCACCGATCTGCGTGCGCTGCTGGTCGAGCCCTATTACGTACCGATGACCACCGATCTCTATGTGCAGCTGCTGAACTTCCAGAAGCAGAAGCAGCGCATAGCCTTCGTGGTCGACGAATATGGCGATATCGAGGGTCTGGTCACGCTTGAGGATCTGCTCGAAGAAGTAGTCGGCGAATTCACCACCGACCCGCAGATCTACGCGCGCGACGTCTACCCGCAGGAAGACGGCAGCTTTCTGGTCGATGGCAGCGCGAATATCCGCGCCATCAATCGCGTTTACGGTTTCGGCCTACCGATCGGCGGTCCCAAGACCGTCAACGGACTCATCCTCGAAACCCTTGAGGACATTCCCATTACCGGTACCGCCTTTCGGCTTGAGCACATCACCATCGAAATCGTGCAAACCGCCGAACGCGCGGTGAAAACCGCGCGCCTGACTCTCGCTGGTATCGGCGCGCCAGGCGGCGGCGCAACGGCCCAGGAAATTCTGCACGACGGCGACGGCTGAAGCGCCGTGGGTACTCGCGCTCAGTGCCCACTCAATGCCCGTTCGCCGGCGCCACACTGGCGCGAAACAGGGCAGTCGAGAGCAGCAGGCGCAGATGGACGTTCACGGCGTTGGCATGCCAGCGTTTAGCGCCGTAGCGTGACCAGACGTCGAGTGCCGCCTGCGGTTCGCCATGGGCAAGCGCACCGAGCATGGCGCTTGCGACCAGATAACCGAAACGTTCTGGGTCAGCCGAACCCGCAGCATCATCGAGCAGCGCCTGCGCGTCGGCCAGCATGGCGGCACCGTCGCGCTGGCCAACTGCGGCATACAAGGCCAGCCAGCGCTGGGTGAGCGCCGACGCTGCGCGCGCGCAAGCGCTTTGCCCAAGTCGCAGCCACAGCTGAGCGCTTTGTTCGGCGCGCAGTTGCGGCAGCAGTTCGAGCGCGACACGAAACGCCGCCGCCTCCCAACTGCGGGTCATCAACTCACCCTCGCACTGCCCGTGGCTCGCATTCAACAACACTACCTCCTTATGCGACGCAAAGTCGGCGGTCGGCGCCGCCTGTTTGCCGAGCAACAGCGCATAGGCATCCTGCGCCGCGCGCCAGCGGTTGACCTGGGTCACTTCGGGCTGAGCTGTGAGCGCGACAGCCGGTACGCCCCGGGCCGGGTCCAACATTTCGAGTAGTGGCAAAGGCGCGGCGGCGAGCGTCACCACCGCCTGCGCATTGCTGCCCATGAAGCGCGCCTTGGGCGCGTGCTGGTCGACATACGGTCGATAATCGGAATTGGTCGGCGCGTTGAAACTCGCGAATAGGGGTTCGAGCGTGGCCCGCGAGCCGATACGATGCGCGCGCAGATCGTCGATGTGATGTATACCAACGCGCGCCAGTTCAGCCTTCAACGCCGGGACAGCGAAGACCGTCGGCGCGAGCGTGTCCAGCCGCGCGCGGCGGCTGGCCACCACCACGAGGTCGAAATCATCGGTCTGATAAATGACGTAATTCGGAAAGCGGGTGGCGATTGCGTTGATCACGCTGGCCAGTAGATCGTCGTCGAACTCGTAGAGCTGTAACCACTGCACCAGCACACCGTCGTCGTTCAAATAGCGCGCGATCAGATCATAGAACTCGAGCGAAAACAGGCTCGCCACGCCACTGACCCACGGATTGGAAGGCTCGGAGACGATGATGTCGTATTTTTCGCGGTGCGTAGAGAAATACGTCTTGGCATCGTCGATGACGATATGACTGCGCGGATCGCCATAGGTCCGCTCGACCCGCGGCAGGAAACCGCGCGCGGCCTCGACCATCTTGGCTTCGATTTCGATAGTGTCGACCCGCTCCAGCGTAGCGGATGCCAGCAGCGTCGACGTGGTCAGGCCCGAACCCATGCCGATATTGGCCGCCGTGCGCGCGCCGGGATGAAGCGCGAGCGGCAATGCGCCCAGCATCACCATGGTGCTCTCGTCCGTCGACGGCTCGGCGGCGCTCAAGGGATTGATGGCGGCGTCAGGTTTGCCATTGGTGAGAATGGCGAGCTTGCCGCTCGGAAACGCCACCATGTCGACGCTGGCGGTCTTGCCATCGCCGTGGAAGACGACCTTGGCACCGACTGACAACACGCTGCGCCCGTAGCGATAGACACCCGAGGCCATGCGGCGAGGATCGAGGTGCACGAAACTCACGCAAACCACCAGCAAGACGACAGTGGCCAGCGCTGCGCGGCGCGTGATACGAACGGTGCGCGCGCCACCGGCGGCGAGCAAGGCCACACCGAGACAGAGATCGATGGCCGCCCCGACCACCATGGTGTTACGTAGACCGAAGGTCGGCAGCACCACATGCACGGTCAGCAGCACGCCCGCGATGGCGCCGAGCGTATTGGCCGCATAGACCCTGCCGATGGCGCGCTCGCCCTGATGATCGCGCAACATAGCGTGGGTGATCAGCGGCAAGGTGGTGCCGGCGCACAGTGTGGCCGGCAACATAATGAACAGCGCCAAAGCATGACTGCCAGTGAGGAATAGACCATAGGCGGCGCTGCTGCGGCTCACAGCGCCAAGCAGCCAGGCCATGGCCTCGAAAGCGTGGCTATAGAGCGCCAGCGAGGCCAGTGCGCAGGCACCCATCGCGAGCTGCAAGGCGGCCAGCCAGCTGAGCACATTGCCTATCTTGTCGATACGCCGACGGATCCACAGGCCACCGAGCGCAAGGCCCAGGATGAAAGCGCTCAACATCAATTCGAAGGAATGGGTCGCTGCGCCGAGCACCATGCTCAACATGCGGATCCAGGACAGCTCGTACATGAACGACGACAAGCCGGTGCATGCCGCAACGACGAGCAGCAAGCGCGGCAAGGCCGCGCTACCGTCGCGGACCGCGCCCAGCATTGCCACCGGCGCGACCACGACGCTGTCGCGATTGAGCGCCCACACACTGGCCGCCACCAGCAGATTAAGCACCCCGGCCAGGGCGATAGTGCCCGGCAAGCCGAGCGCCGCGATCAGCCACAGACCGCTGGCCAATACCCCGACGGTCGCGCCGAGGCTGTTACAACAATACAGCGTGGCGAGCGCCTTACCCGGATGACTGGGGTAGGCGCGCAGAAGTCCCGCGCTCAGCAACGGGAAGGTCATGCCGAGCAGACAGGATTGCGGTGCGATCAGCAGCCCGGCGAGCGACCATTTGACCGCCTCGATGCCGAACGGCCCTAACGTCGAACTGCCGGCGAAGTCTTGAAAGACCGCGCTGGCCGCCACGAACAACGGATGAAAGCCCAGCGCGAATAGTCCGACCACGGCTTCGACCAAAGCGTAAGCGAGCAGCAATTGTGACCAGCGCGGCGAGCGGCTGCCCGCCCACCACGAGCCCAGCGCGAGGCCCCCCATGAAGATGCTGAGCACCACCGTCTGCGCATAGGCGGCGTGACCGAGCAGCAGCTTGAGATAGTGGGTCCAGATCGATTCGTAGATCAGCCCGGCGAAGCCGGACACGGTAAAGATCGCGTAGTAGACAGCCAGCGGCGTCAGCCGGCGAGCAGCGAACACATCAGCACGAATAGCTTCGGTCATGGGACGCAGACTCCGAAGGCGTCAGGATAGGGGCACGATAGCGGCCGCGGCCCCGTATTCCATAGCCTCAATTGTCGAAGGATTTGCTGACCTGCAAGGCCTCTTCCAGGCGCGTCACGACATGCACTTCCATGCCCGTGGGCAAGGGCTTGGGGGCGTTACCACGCGGCACAATGGCGCGTTTAAAGCCATGCTTGGCCGCTTCACGCAGACGCTCGGGACCGCCGGTGACGGCGCGAATCTCACCGGCCAGACCAATCTCGCCGAAGGCCACCAGATCCATCGGCAGCGGTCGATTGCGCAGACTGGAAAGCACCGCCATGACGATGGCCAGATCGGCGCCGGTTTCGCTGACACGCACACCGCCGACGATATTGGCGTAGACATCCATGCCCGCCGTTGCGATGCCGCCATGGCGGTTCAGCACCGCCAGCAACATCGACAACCGATTCTGATCGAAGCCGACCGTCACGCGTCGCGCATTACCGAGCTGGCACTCGTCGACCAGTGCCTGCACTTCGACCAACAGTGGGCGTGTGCCTTCGCGCGTAACCATCACCACCGAGCCCGCCACCGGCTCGCCGTGACGTGACAGGAGAATCGCGCTGGGGTTGCTGACTTCGCGCAAACCGCCATCGCTCATGGCGAACACGCCGAGTTCGTTGACCGCGCCGAAACGGTTCTTGATGGCGCGAATCATGCGATAGCGGCCGTCCGGATCACCTTCGAAATACAGCGTCGCGTCGACCATGTGTTCGAGTACGCGCGGCCCGGCAATCGAGCCGTCCTTGGTGACGTGACCGATGAGATAGACCGCCGTGCCGCTCGCCTTGGCGAAACTCACCAGCCGCGCCGCGCATTCGCGCACTTGCGCGACACTGCCCGCTGGCGACTGCAAGGATTCGCTGAATACGGTCTGGATCGAATCGATGGCCATCACCGCCGGCTTCAAACGCGCCGCTTCGTCGAGGATGCGATCGACGTCGGTCTCGGTCAGCAGCAGCAGATCGGCGGCCGGAAGTTTCAGTCGCTCAGCGCGCAGCGCGATCTGCCCGGCCGATTCCTCACCACTGACGTAGAGCGCGGTGACACCCGCCGAGGTCTTGACCGCCGCCAGACTCTGCAACAGCAGCGTGGTCTTGCCGATACCGGGATCACCGCCGAGCAGCACCACCGAGCCGGTCACCAGGCCACCCCCCAGCACGCGATCAAGTTCGGCCAGCCCGGTCGCGAGTCGCGGGTTTTCCTCATGGGCGATGTCGGCCAGCGCATGGACGCGGGCCGGGTGGGCGGTCAGGCGGCCGCGACGCTCGTTGCCGCCGCTAACCAGGGTTTCGATGATGGAGTTCCATTCATTGCAGTCGGTGCACTGTCCGACCCATTTGCTGAACGCGGCACCGCAGCGCTGACACTGGAATTGCTTTTTGATTTTCACGGCTCGCCCTCTTCGTACTGGGCGCGCATGCGCACCCGGCACAGCAGTTCGTAGGGCACGGTGCCCGAGGCGCGGGCGACTTCCTCGACAGGCAGACCTAGGCCCCATAGCGTCACCGCATCGCCGAAGCGCGCGTCGGGCACCGGCCGCAGATCGACCGTCATCATGTCCATCGAGCAAAGGCCGATGACCTGGCTGCGGATACCGCGCACCAGCACCGGCGTGCCGGTCTGGCCATGACGCGGATAGCCGTCGCCATAACCGTAAGCCACTACCCCAACCGGCATATCTTCGGGACACACGTAAGCACCACCGTAACCGACCGCTTCGCCGGCCCGCACCTGACGCACGGAAATCAAGCGCGAGCGCAAGGTCATGACGGGTTGCAGACCGAGTTCGCTGCCGAGCTCGTCATCGAAGGGCGACACGCCGTAGAGCATGAGCCCGGGTCGCACCCAGTCGCCATGGGCGCGCGGATAAGCGAGCACCGCGCCGGAATTGGCCAGACTGCGTTCGCCTTCGACACCGTCCAGCATGCGTTCGAAGTTGTCCATCTGGCCATCCACACTGGCGTCGCCGCGGTGATGGGTATTGGCGAAATGCGTCATGTAGCGCAGCGGAATGCCGAGCGCGCGTACCGCCGCAATGGCCGCCGGCGCGCAGGTCGCATCGAAGCCTAAGCGATGCATGCCAGTATCGAACTTGAGCCACACCGCACGCGGCGGCGGTGCGCCGCGCAGCATCGCCAACTGTTCCTGGTTGTGCACCACGATTTCGAGACCGAGCGCTGCGACTTGGTTGAGTTCGGCGGCCTCGAAGGGCCCTTCGAGCAGCACGATGGGTTTAGCGCTACCCACCTCGCGTATCATCACCGCCTCTTCGATGGCAGCCACCGCGAAAGCATCGGCCGCGTCAAAGAGGCGCGCCATGCGCGCGATGCCATGGCCATAGCCGTCGGCCTTGATCACGGCCAGCACCCGTGCGCCAGGCGCGTGACGCCGCACCCGCTCAAGATTATGCCGGGCCGCTTGAGGATTGATGATGACCCGCGCGGGTCGCGTCATTCGCGCGACTCGGAAACGTAGTCGTGGGCGAGATTTTCGAAGCTAGTGTACTCGCCAAAGAAACGCAGCTTGCGCGAACCGATAGGGCCATTACGCTGCTTACCGATAATGATTTCGGCGATGCCTTTGTCGGCACTGTCTTCGTTATAGACCTCGTCGCGGTAGATGAACATGATCAGGTCGGCATCCTGCTCGATGGCGCCCGATTCGCGCAGATCTGACATCACGGGGCGCTTGTCCTGGCGGCTTTCCAGACTGCGGTTCAACTGCGAGAGCGCGATCACCGGGCACGACAATTCCTTGGCCAGGGCTTTCAAGGAGCGCGAGATTTCTGAAATTTCCGTCGCGCGGTTCTCCTTGGTGCCAGGCACCTGCATGAGCTGTAGATAGTCGATGACGATGAGACCGATGCCATGTTCACGCGCCAGGCGTCGGCAGCGCGCACGCAGATCGCCCGGTGTCAGCGCCGGCGTATCGTCGATGAACATCTTCGCTTCGGAAAGAATACCGACTGAATGGGTCAGTCGCGGCCAGTCGTCATCACTCAGCCGACCGGTACGCACTTTGTGCTGATCGATGCGACCGAGCGAAGACATCATGCGCATGGCGAGTTGTTCGCTCGGCATTTCCATACTGAACACTGCGACCGGCAGCTCTTCCTTGATGGCGGCGTGCTGGGCGATGTTGATGGCGAACGCGGTCTTACCCATCGACGGGCGGCCAGCGATGATGACCAGATCAGACTTCTGCAGGCCCGAGGTCATGTTGTCAAGTTCGTAAAAACCGGTCGCAACACCGGTAATGGGAT
>JANLSI010000503.1:0-4369 GCA_031362345.1 Pseudomonadota bacterium | reverse complement strand
AGTTGTGGAAGTCCAGACCATCAACTTTGTAGTAATTGGTCAGTACGAAGTTGTGATAGTCGAGCACCTCGCCGAGCTTGGCGGCGAAGCGTTCGCGGAACATCAGGTCATCTATGCGCAACGCACGCCGCGTGACCTTGTCCTCATAGGCCGGGCCGATGCCATGACCGGTGGTGCCGATGGCGGCGGCGCCACGCGCCTTCTCACGCGCATTATCGAGCGCAACGTGGTAGGGCAGGATCAGCGGGCAGGCGGCGCTTACGATCAGACGCTCGCGAGCCGGCACACCGCGCGCTTCGAGCATGGTGATCTCTTCCATGAAAGCGTGCGGCGACAGCACCACACCGTTGCCGATCAGGCAGGCGACATGGTCATGCAGGATGCCCGATGGAATCAGATGCAGGATGGTTTTGGCGCCGTCGATGACGACCGTGTGTCCGGCATTGTGTCCACCCTGGAAACGCACCACGGCTGCGCAGCGGTCGGTCAACATGTCGACCACCTTGCCCTTGCCCTCATCACCCCACTGGGTACCGATTACGACGACTGACTTGCCCAAGCTCGTTCTCTCTGATTTGAATCTAGATGTCTTCCAGCTGCCAGCTGCCGCCGCGCAGCACCAGCACTTGATCGCAGCCCATGTTATGCGCACCCGCACTTTGTCCTGGCAATCCCTCGACCACTGCGTAACCGGCCACGCGCAGGTCGCGGATCGCTGTCATGCGTGCGTGATCATCGGCCGCCGCTGCGAAAATCTTCGGCAATTTCTTGCGCTCGTAAGCACTCAGCGCGGCGAGCACCTTCAAATCGGTACTGAAACCAGTGGCTGGCCGCGGCCGGCCGAAGGAATGGCCGATGTTGTCATAGCGGCCACCCCAGGCGATCGCCCGCCCGACGGCGGGTATATAGGCAGCAAACATCACACCGGTGTGATAGCGGTAGCCGCGCAGTTCGGCGAAATCGAGATGGATGTCAGCGGCCGGCATGCGTGCGCGTATCAGCGCCACCAAACGCTCGATGTCATCGAGCGCCGTGACCACTGAAGCCGGTGCGCGCTTGAGCGCGGTGCGCGCCTTGCCTAGCACGGCCTCGTCGCCATTGAGTTCGAGCAGGGCGTGCAAGTGCTCGATCACCGCAGGCGCGGCCTGGGTCGCGGCCAGCGCCTCAACCAGTCCGCTTTCATCCTTCATCAACAGCCGCTCAAGAATGCGCGATTCGAGTGCGCGGTCGAAATTGGCGAGTTCACAGATGGCGTGAAACAAGCCCATGTGGCCGAGTTCGATGGTGACCGGCGCAATACCCACAAGCGCCAGCAATTCGAGTAACAGCGTCACGACTTCGGCGTCGGCCTCGATGCCCGCATGACCGTAGAGTTCAGCGCCGATCTGCAGGGGATTGCGCGAGCCGGCAAATTTGTCTGGACGGGTGTGCAGCACCGGTCCGATATAACAAAAGCGCTGCGGCGCTACGCTCGGCAGGCGATGGGCATCGATACGCGCCACCTGCGGCGTGATGTCGGCACGCACGCCGAGCATGCGACCGGTCTGCTGATCGGTGAGCTTGAAAGTCTGCAAATCGAGGTCTTCGCCGATACCCGACAGCAGGGAATCGAGATACTCCACAATCGGCGGCATGACGTATTCATAACCCCAACGCTCGAACAGATCGAGCATGCGCCGTCGCATCTCTTCGAGTGCACGCGCGCGCGGCGGCAGCACTTCGTCAACGCCGTCCGGCAGCAACCATAGCTTTTCGTCTGCCACTGCCTACCTCGATACGGTCAGGATAACGACGCCTGTCAGCATGCCGAGCAGCCCCAGGCTGCGCAGCGTGGTGTCGTTCAGGCTGGCCGCGCCGAGCAGGCCGCGCCGGAAATGCCGTGGGTTGATGAAAGGCATGATGCCTTCAAACACGAGCATCAGCGCCAGCGCCGAGAAGAATTCGTGTGCCATGAGATATCCGCCGCGCACGCCACTGCCGCCCGTGGCGGCACGCCGCACTAGCCACCGCCGGGACGGCGGAAGTACTTGAAGAATTCCGAATCCGGCTGCAGCACCAACACGTCTTCTTTATTGTTAAAGCTCGACTTGTAGGCGTTCAGGCTGCGATAGAACTGGTAAAACTCAGGGTTCCTGTTATAGGCCTCGGCATAGATGGCAGCGGACTTGGCATCGCCCTCGCCGCGCAGAATTTCGGCGTCGCGGTAGGCCTCAGCGGCGATGATGGTGCGCTGTCGATCGGCGTCGGCACGGATGGTGATAGCTTCTTTTTCACCGCGCGCACGGAATTCTCGCGCCACGCGCGAACGTTCGGAACGCATACGCTCGTAGACCGTGCTGCTGACTTCGGTCGGCAGATCGATGCGCTTGAGGCGCACGTCGACGATTTCCATGCCGAGCTGCTCGGCGCGCGCGTCGGCGGTCTCGGTCACGATTTTCATGATCACGCCACGTCCACCGGAAACCACTTCCTGCACGGTACGCTTGCCGAATTCGCTGCGCAGGCTGTCATTGATCATCTGATAGATAAGCAGACCAGCGCGCGCCGGGTCACCGCCGGAGGATTTATAGAACTTGACCACATCATTGATACGCCAGCGCGCGAAAGAGTCGACGATGACGTCCTTCTTCTCGCGGGTCGTGAAGCGCTGCGGCTCGGCATCCAGTGTCTGCAGACGCTTGTCGAAGGTTCTGACGTCCTGTAAGACGGGCACCATGAAATGCAGACCAGGCGCAGAGTCGGCGCGCTGAATCTTGCCCAAGCGCGACACGATTGCGAACTCGTACTCGTAGACTCGAAAGCTGCAGAGGTAGAACGCGGAAAGCAGTAGTGCTGCGAGCAGGCCGATGCGGGCGGCCATCTCAGCGCACCACCCGGGTACGGCCGATGCGCCGATCACGCTGGCTTTCTTCCAGTGTCGGCGCGTATGGCTGTGGCTCGGGCGCGGCATCGGTCGTTTCCGGCGCGTTACCTGAGCGACCGTTACCGATCAGCTTGTCGAGCGGCAGGTAGGTAAGATTGCTGCCGTTCTTGTTGTCCATCAGCACCTTGGTGGTGCTGCTCAGCACCTCTTCCATGGCATCCAGATAAAGTCGATTGCGGGTCACAGCGGGCGCCTTGTCGTATTCGGTGAGGAGCTGGGTGAAGCGTTTGGTCTCGCCTTCGGACTGCGCGATCACCTGCTCCTTGTAGGCCTCGGAATCAAGCCTGATGCGCGCGCCCTACCTGTGCGCGTTCGACTACTTCGTTGCGATAGGCCTCACCTTCGTTGACCTTGCGTTCCTTGTCCTCGCGCGCCTTGATGGCATCGTCGAACGACGCCTTCACTTCTTCCGGCGGCTTGGCTGGCTGCATATTGACGCTGGTGACGATCACGCCAGAGGTGTAATCGTCGAGCATCTGCTGGATTAAGGTCTGGGCTTGGGTTGCGATCTCGGCACGACCCTCGGTGATAACAAAATCGAGAGTACGCTGACCGATGACGTCGCGAATAGCCGACTCAGTGACGCGTTGCACTGACACTTCCGGATCGGCGATGCGGAACAGATAGGCTTCGACGTCCTTGATGCGGTACTGCACCGCGACTTCGACATCGACGATGTTTTCGTCGCCAGTCAGCATGGTGGAATTGGTAGTCAATGTTTCGATGCGCTCGACGTTGATTTTGCGCACCTCCTCGATGGGTCGCGGAAAGCGGATATGCGGCCCCGGCTGCAGGACGTTGACGTACTTGCCGAAACGCAGCACCACGCCGCGCTCGGCCGGGTCGATGCGGTACACCATGTCCCATGCCAGCACGGACAGGGCCACAATGGCGATGACACCCCACACGAAGGCGTTGTCGCGCGCCGGCTGTTGCGGGCGTTGCTTACCGCCAAACAGGCCAGCGAGCTTTTCCTGAATTTTGCGCACGACTTCGTCGAGATCAGGTGGGCCCTGATCCTTACGTCGACCACCCCACGGATCGCGCTCATTGCCGTCCGGATCGTTCCAGGCCATTAATTTTCCGTCTGTGAGTGCTGGTGAGTGTGAGGGGCGGATTGTACGGGGGGGCTCACCCTTGTTCAATCTGAACGGCCATTGGCTTGGCCTCAATAGCGAGATGTTCGAGATCGACATCCGTCAGCGAACCATGAACATCGAGTTCAGTGACGTCGGTGACCGCCTCAGGCAGGCGCAGCAGTTGCTGCCAGCGCGCCTCCGACAACGTAACTTCGAGCAACCAACCGCCATTGGGCAGTTCTAGCTCGTCAACCACTGCGCCCATGCCATAGAGCTGGGCCCGCACGCGGCCCGCAGCGGCGGTGACGTTGAGCCAGCGCCGTGCCTTGTGTTGGTTGAGATGCTCGGCAATCGCGGTCAGCAACAG
>JANLSI010000437.1:0-3568 GCA_031362345.1 Pseudomonadota bacterium | reverse complement strand
GTCGTGGCCATCGAGACCTGGCTTGGCAACCAGGATACGAATGGGTATCACGTTGGCTTCGATCGCAGTACTCATGGCAAGGTCCCCGCCTGCGGACGGTACTCGCCGAACACCGTCGTCAGGGTGCCGCAGATCTCGCCGATGGTGGTATAGGCTTTGACCGCGTCGAGCAGTGGGTACATGAGATTGCCCTGGCCGCGCGCCTCGTCCTCCAGCACGCGCAGCGCGCGCTGCACCGCGCCGTTGTCACGTTCGCTGCGCAGGCGCGCGAGTCGCTGCAATTGCGCCTGCACACTCTCCTCCGACGGACGATGCAGCTGGATGTCGTTGGTGCCACTATCCTGGAAGCGGTTGACGCCGACCACCACTTGCTCGCCGTCTTCGATGCGACGCTGCAGGGCATAGGACGAGCGCGCGATCTCGGCCTGCACCCGCCCTTCCTCGATCGACTTCAACATGCCGCCCTCGGCTTCGATCTTAGCGATGGCCTTCACCACTTCGCGCTCGATTTCGTCGGTCAGGGCCTCGACATAATGGGATCCGCCAAGGGGATCGATGACTTCGCCGACGCCACTTTCGTAGGCCAGCACTTGCTGGGTGCGCAAAGCGAGCAGCGCCGAATGTTCCGAGGGCAAGGCCAGCGCTTCGTCATAGGCCGCGGTGTGAAACGACTGTACGCCGCCCAGGATCGCCGACAGCGCATGCAGCGCGACGCGCACGACGTTGTTGTCCGGTTGCTGGGCGGTGAGGGTACTGCCGGCCGAGCCGGCACCGGTGCGCCACATCCACGACGCCGGATCACGGGCACCGAAGCGCTCGCGCAGCAACTTCGCCCACAGCCGGCGCGCGGCGCGGAACTTAGCCGCCTCGGGAAAGATTTCGCACGACGCGGTGAAGTTGAAGGCCAGGCGCTTGGCGAAGGAATCGATATCGAGACCGCGTTCGAGGCAGGCCTCGATGTAGGTGATGGCATTGGCCAGCGCGAACGCCACTTCCTGCACGCGGGTCGAACCGGCTTCGCGGATGTGGTAGCCGCAGATGTTCATGAAATTCCAGCGCGGCAGATGCTTGGAGCAGTACTCGATGATGTCGATGCCGAGGCGCAATGACGGACGTGGTGGAAAGATATAGGCGCCGCGCGCGATGTACTCCTTCAAGATGTCGTTCTGGGTGGTGCCGCTGATCTGCTCGGGTTGGAGGCCTTCCTGCTCGGCGACTGCAACGTACATGGCGAGCGCAACTGCAGCGGCGGCGTTCATGGTCAGCGACGGGCTGGCCTTCTCCAGGGGCAGACCACGGAAGATGGTTTCCATGTCGGCCAGCGAATCGACCGCCACGCCGACCACGCCCACTTCACCGCGCGCGCGCGGATCGTCGGAATCCATGCCGAGCTGGGTCGGCAGATCGAAGGCGACCAGCAGACCGCCCTGGCCCTGACCAAGCAAATACTGGAAGCGCTCGTGGGTTTCGGCGGCGGTGCCAAAGCCCGCGTACTGACGCATGGTCCACAGCTGGCCGGTGTACATCGAGGGATAGATGCCACGGGTGTAGGGGTACTCACCAGGAAAGCCGACGTCCCGCAGGAAATCGCGATTGCTATCGTCGAGCGGCGTATAGATCGGCGCCTCAGGCTGCTCGGCACGCGTGCCAGCGGCTTTGCTGCGTCGTTGTTCCCATGAGCGTCGGGCGGCATTAAGACTACGGGCGACTTCATCCATCACAAACACCTCTTAGGAGCGGAGCACCTGGCAGAGTTTAAATGGTGCGGGCTTCGATAAGCTATTGGGTCATTCCACCCTAAGGTCACGCGTCATCGACCATCGCGCGCCGTGGAATCTTCTGCAGCGCATCACACCACTCCTACCCTATCGATGGTAAGGATACGAGGTATGGACCACCTAGGAGCAGGTTCTATACTCGCTCGCGACGACATCTGATCGATACCCGCGCATGGCACGAGGACGCAGTCTCCGCAGCGTGCGAGTGCCCGCGTGCCGGCCAGCTACAGAACGTCGTCACCAGCACCAGAAGCTACCAACGCGAGGGGACAATCACGATGATTATCTTGTTTGACGACGTGCGTGCCGTTGACGTGGCGCAAGTCGGCGGTAAAGCGGCCAGCCTCGGTCGACTGACACAAGCGGGCTTTCGCGTGCCCACCGGCTTCACGGTCTCGACCGCCGCCCAGGCGGCATTCTTCGCGGCCCACCATCTCGATGCTCAAATTCAGACGCTGTTGAGCGGGCTCAACTACGAGCAGGCGGTGGTGCTGGAAGAAGTCACCCAGCGCATCCGTGCCTTGATCGAATCGCTGCCTTTGCCTGACATCCTGACCGCGCAGATAGCAAAGCAGTATGCCGCCCTCGGCGATAGTACTTTTGTCGCGGTGCGCTCATCGGGCACCGCCGAAGATCTCGCCGAAGCCTCCTTCGCCGGCTTGCACGACACCTACCTCGACGTGCAAGGCGAAGCGAACGTGGTGGATGCCATCCGCCGCTGCTGGGCCTCAATGTGGACTGCGCGCGCCACCGCCTATCGCCAGCGTGGCGGTTTCGATCATGTGACCGCCCATATCGCCGTCATCGTGCAGCAGATGGTGGCGGCGGAAGTCGCTGGTGTGATGTTCACGGGCAATCCCCTGACCGCGCGTACCGACGAAATCGTCATCAATGCCAGCTGGGGATTAGGCGAAGGCATCGTGTCCGGCATCTTGACACCGGACGAGTACCTACTGTCCTTGGATACCCTGGACATCAAACACTCGACCATCGGTGACAAGGAAGTGCAGATCGTGCGCGCGCCCGGCGGGAGCGGCACGGTGCGCATGGACGTACCCCACAGCCTGCGCGAAGCGCTGTCGCTGTCGGCAGGCAAGGCCCAGACCCTGGCCGAACTCGGTCGTGAGGTCATGGCTTTCTACGGTGGCATCCCGCAGGACATTGAATGGGCGCTCGCCAGCGGCGAACTCTATCTATTGCAGTCACGCCCCATCACCGGCGTCGACTTCACCTGGGACGAAGACGTCGATGCCTGGCATACCGCCCCCGAAGACGAGAACACCGTCTGGACCCACACCTGGTGCGAGCAATTCCTGACCGGCGGCATCACACCCCTGTTCTCGTCGCTGCGCGCCTGGGAATGCGAGATCAACTGGACTTACTTCGCCAAGCTCTACGGATTCGATGAGATCACCGACGTGCGCTGGTTCAAATACAAACGCGCGACCTGGTACTTCAATGCCGATGCCGAGAAGGTCTGGCAGAAACGCATGTGGCCGGCGGCGCTGCGCGATTTAACCAATATCCCGCCCGCCTGGCAGGCGGAATATGCGCGCGACGAGACCAGCCTCATCGATGTCGCGCGCATGTGGATTCGGTTACATGTGATGGAGCCCAAGCACGGCCTGTTCGGCTGGTTCCGCAATACCTATGCCTGGATCGACGGCAAGATAGAGGCGGCCAACGGCCCTAGCGATGACACCTTGCGTCGACTGTCCGACGCCGCGCTCAAGAAACAGTGCGACAAGAGCTCGAAAATGGTCGCCGATTTCTTCGAGACCCTGTGGCCA
>JANLSI010000436.1:0-2600 GCA_031362345.1 Pseudomonadota bacterium | reverse complement strand
AACGCCGCGCTGCTGATGGCCAAGACCACTAGTCTGATGCGTTGTCTGGCCAAGAGCACCAGCGGCGCCAGCGCGCTACTGCGGCAGGTCAATGAAGAGATCTGCGAGAAAGCGACGCTTGGCATGTTCGTGACGCTGGTTGTCGGCTACCTCGATCCGCGTTGTGGCCGGCTCGAACTTGCCAATGCGGGCCACCCTCCGGCGCTGCTGCGCCGGCCCGACGGCAGTTTCTTGGAATTCGCGGCCCACGCTCCACCACTGGGCGTGTTGGCTGACATCGATTTCCCCGCCGAGGAAATCTCATTGGATGGCGGCGTGCTTTATCTCTATACCGACGGCATCAGTGAAAGCGCGGTGGGCACCACGGATGAACTCGGCGCGCTGGGACTCAAGCGCTTGATCGACGCAGCGAGCGCCGTAGCGGCCGACGCGCGTCTGGGCGCCATCGTCACGGCGTGGCGCGCAGCGGGCTATCACTCCCATGACGACATCACGCTCATGGTGGTCGAAGTCCCCCCTCGACAAGCAGGCGCGGCGCGATGTGTGCCGGCACTGCGCTTTGCCGCCGATGCCGCTGAGCTCAAGCGCGTGCGCGACTACGTTGCGCAGGCAGGACGCCAACTCGGCTTGCACACCACGCTCGTCAATGACCTGGTGATCGCTGTCAATGAGGCCTGTATGAATGTCATCGAGCATGCCTATAAACATGACAGCTCGGGTGAAATCGTGCTGGAGATCCATAATAATCACAACGAGATCGAAGTCGTGCTGACGGACTTCGCGCCAGCAGTCGATATCGATGCCATACGCGCGCGCGATCTCGACGAACTGCGCCCCGGCGGTCTGGGCACGCATTTCATGAATGAATTGATGGACCGTTGCGTCTATGCCCACCTCGTCGGGAGCCCTGGCAATGTCCTGCGCATGACCAAGCGCCTGGATGTTTAAGTCGGCGGCGGCGAGCGGGCGTGGCATTGCTATTAGGCACTCGCATCGAACCCAACCAGGACGCCTGAGCCATGCCCTATACCGTTCAGCAGGAGAGTGGCTACGATATCGTGTGCTTGACGGGCGACATCGACCTGTCCTGCTCGCCGCAGGCGCGCAAGACCATCCTTGCGAGCTTGAGTCGCGGCCATCACACCTTGGTTGATCTGAGCGGCGTGTCCTATATCGACAGCTCGGGGGTGGCGAGTCTGGTCGAGGGCTTTCAGTCTGCCCGTAAGCACACCCTGCGTTTCGGGCTCATCGGTGTGAGCGAAGCGGCCATGAGCGTGCTGGAGCTGGCGCGCCTCGACAAAGTGTTCCCCATCCACGCTGATCTTGCCGCGCGCCTCAAGGCGGATGGCTGAAGACAGTCCGCGACGGCTGGTCGCTGCGCTCGAACGCCTCGGTCGGGTCTGTGTCGAGGTGGTCGAGGAGTTCGGTTACTACCTCGCGCTTTGCGTCGAGTGTCTTTACTGGCTGGGCTGGGGCGCGCTAGGGCGCCAAGCGGTACGCTGGTCGGCGGTCGTGCAACAGATGGTCGACATTGGTCTCGCCGGCCTGCCGATTATCTTCATGTTGTCGTTTGCCATCGGCGTGATGCTCGCCATTCAGGGCATTCATACCTTGAAACAGTTCGGTGCCCAGACCCAAGTCGTGCTCGGCATCGCGCTGTCGGTAACGCGCGAGTTCGGACCGCTGATGACCGGTATTCTGGTGGCGGGGCGTTCCGGCTCAGCGCTGGCCGCACGTATCGGCACCATGAGTATCAACCAGGAAGTCGACGCGCTGCGTGTGATGGGCATCAACCCGGTCCGCTATCTGGTCGCGCCAGTGCTGGTCGCGATGGTGGTGATGGTGCCGCTGCTGGCCTTGTTCGCAGATTTCGCCGCGCTGCTTGGCGGCGCCGTATTCTGCAAGCTCGAACTGGGTCTGAGCTATCGCGCGTTCTGGGATCAAACCACGCACTTCATCGGCGTCGACGACCTCATGCAAGGGCTGGCCAAGAGTGGTGTGTTTGCGCTGGTCATCGCCCTGGTCGGCGTGACCAACGGCTTTTCGGTGCGAGGCGGTGCCGAGGGTCTTGGTCGTTCCACTACTCGCGCGGTGGTGTTGTCGATCTCCTACATCGTGCTGGCCGACATGATCTTCACCTATTTCTTGAATCGTTCGTGACCACCGCCGACATCGAGATCCGACAGCTCGTCAGCCATTACGGGGCGCGCTTGATACTCGATCATGTCGATCTGGTGGTCGAGCCCGGCGAGATCATGGTCATCATGGGCGGTAGTGGCTCGGGTAAGAGCACGCTGCTGCGCCATCTGCTCGGCCTGAATGTGCCGAGTAGTGGCACCATCAAACTATTGGGACAAGACATCACCACGGCCAGCGCCGCGCAGATGCACGGCTTGCGCCGGAAGATGGGTGTGTCGTTCCAGGGCGGCGCGCTATTCGGCTCACTGTCGGTGCTTGAGAACGTCATGCTGCCCTTGCGCGAGCACACTCGTCTCGACGAGCAGACCATGGCCATCATGGCGCGCATGAAACTCGAAGTGGTGCGCCTGGGCGGACTTGAGGATTTGCTGCCGGCGCAGTTGTCGGGCGGCATGATCAAG
>JANLSI010000408.1:0-2797 GCA_031362345.1 Pseudomonadota bacterium | reverse complement strand
TCAATATCGTCGATGGTGAGAATCTCGGTGCCGCGTTTCTGGCCATCAATCCCCACGGCCTGCTGCCGACCCTCGAACTCGACGACGGCACGCGCATCGACGAAGTGATGGCCATCTGTCGCTATTTCGAAGCTCTGCAACCCGATCCGCCGCTGCTCGGGCGCAATCCCAAAGAGATTGCACTGGTCGAGGCGCGCCAGCGCAAGATGGAATTCGACGGCATGATTGCCGGCTCCGAAGTGTTCCGTAATCAGCACGAGAAATTCGCACAGCGTTCGATCCCGGGCGGCGGTGGTGAAGCCATCCCGGCTATTCCCGGCCTGGTCGCGCGAGGCAGCCAATCCATCGCGCGTTTCTTCAAGTGGCTGGAGATCTATCTCAGCGAAAACGAATTTGTTGCAGGCGAGGTTTACACCATGGCCGATATCACGGCCTTGTGTGCGGTCGACTTCGTGGCCTGGGTGAAATTTGCGATCCCGGCGGACAACATCCGCACTCACGCCTGGTACCGCAAGGCCTCTGCCCGCACCAGCGCCACGGCTTGATCAAACGCCGCTGCTCACGACGATGATTTTGTCGTGCGCCGTAGCGCTCGTGCGGAGCGACTCAACCCTCCCCGCGCGCTGATTCGCTGTCTAATTGGCGCCGCCACATACCTGCATACAGTCCATCGGCGGCTAGCAGCGTGACATGCGTACCGCGTTCGGCTATCGCGCCCTCGTCAAGCACGACTATTTCGTCGGCATCAACCACCGTCGACAGGCGATGGGCGATGACCAGGGTGGTATGACCTCGCGACACCTCCTTCAGCGCCGCCTGGATCTCGCGCTCGGTGTGCGTATCGAGGGCCGAGGTTGCTTCGTCAAAAATCAATATGCGTGGTCGCTTAAGTATGGTGCGCGCGATCGCGACACGTTGCTTTTCACCCCCTGATAACTTTAGACCGCGCTCGCCCACCCGCGTCGCAAAGCCATCGGGCGCGGCGGTGATGAACGCGCTGATCTGAGCCAGGTCCGCCGCCTCGCGAACTTCTTCCTCGCTCGCATCCGGGCGGCCGTAGAGAATGTTGTAGTGCAGGGTATCGTTGAACAATACCGTGTCCTGGGGCACCACCCCCAAGGCCTGCCGCAAGCTGTGCTGGGTAACATCGCGAATGTCGACGCCATCGATGCGAATCGCGCCGCCGGTGATGTCGTAGAAGCGAAACAGCAGTCTGGCGATGGTCGACTTGCCCGCGCCGCTGGCGCCGACGATGGCGAGCTTGGCGCCAGGCGGCACGCTGAAACTCAAACCGCGCAGGATGGGGCGTCGCTCGTCATAGGCAAATGAAACATCCTCGAAATCCACACGCCCCGCGCCATGGGGAAGCGGCGGCGCCAGGAGCTTGTCCTCGACTTCGGCGCTGACCGCCAGTAAGCGGAACATCGATTCCATGTCGATCAAGGACTGCTTCATCTCACGATAAACGAAGCCCAGGAAATTGAGTGGGATATAGAGCTGGATGAGGTAGGTGTTGACCAGCACGAAATCACCGACCGTCATGCGCTGGTCGAGCACACCTTGGCCCGCCATCGCCATCACCATCGTCAGACCGACACCGATGATGGCGGCCTGGCCGATGTTCAACAGGGCCAGCGAACGTTTGCTCGACACCGCGGCGCGCTCATAGTGCTTGAGCGCCTCGTCGTAGCGGCGCGCCTCGAAATCCTCGTTACCAAAATATTTAACCGTCTCGTAATTGAGCAGACTGTCGATCGCGCGCGTATTTGCCTGGCTGTCCGATTCGTTCATATGCCGTCGGTATTTGCTGCGCCAGTTGGTGACGGTCAAGGTGTAGACGATATAGCTAGCGATGGTAACCAGCGTGACCAGGGCGTAGCGCGCGTCGTACAAAGCCCACAGCACGCCGCACACCAAGGCTATCTCGATCAACGTCGGGATGATGTTGAACAGCATGAAGGTCAGCAGAAAATCAATGCCCTTGGTGCCGCGCTCGATGGCACGCGACAAACCACCAGTCTGGCGGTCAAGATGAAAACGCAAGGCAAGACCATGCAGATGCCGAAATGTGCTGAGCGCAACATCGCGGATGGCGCCTTGCGCGACCTTGGCAAACACGGCATCGCGCAGTTCTGCAAAAACTATCTGCATGACCCGTAAGCAGCCGTAGGAAAACATCAGGGCGAGGGGCAGTTCGAGCGGCAAGCGGGTCGGATCGGCGAACATGTCGACCATACGGCGATAGAGCAGTGGCACGTACACAGTGGCGCACTTGGCGCTCGCCAGCAGCCCTAAAGCCAGCACCACGCGCGCCCGCGTGCGCGGCGCTGCCGCTGGCCAAAGATAAGGAGCAAGTCCGCGCAGTGCGCGCCAGTGGAAAGCGTCATCATGCCGCTGACCAGCGGGCGGACGAACGGGATGTGTCATGGTCAGTCCTGCATGCGGGCCGGCAGTATAGCCGCGTCGGCAGGCGTTGTTTTGGCGATGGGAATTCGCGCCATCGGCGCCAGCGCAGCATTGGAACAGGCATCTTTAGATTTTTTTGGCGGCCCTGTTGCCGCGCGGTAACCGCCTAGGAGTCGTCTTGCCGTGGAATGATCCGATGCCCGATTGCATGTCGGACGGACGCGTGCGAAAAGGGCGGCCAAGGCCGCCCTTTTCTTTACGGCAGCGAATGCTGCGACCGGCAGCCGCTCAGCCTGCCATCTTGAGCTGGGGCGCGGCGGCATGCAGGCTGGACTGCGCGCTCGGGCGCGCACTTATGCGCGCATGCCAGGCCGCCAGATTCTTCAATTCC
>JANLSI010000390.1:0-20333 GCA_031362345.1 Pseudomonadota bacterium | reverse complement strand
CTACAAGTATCACTTCGTCAATTCCAACCCACCTGACACACGCCTGATTCCCGTCTCGCGTACCATCGGCGCCGATCGCCTGGTTGACGAAATGGTGTTCTGTTTCACCCACACCTGCGAAATCCCATGGATGCTACCTGGCGTCGCGCCGAGCGGCCGCTATGTCGAGATCCCCTTGGTGGCCATCGTCAATTTCCGTGGCGAGAAGCTCTATCACGAGCATATCTACTGGGATCAGGCCTCGGTGCTGGTGCAGATCGGTGTGCTGGATCCCAGCGGACTGCCGGTGGCGGGTATCGCGACGGCCAAAAAACTCATCGACGAGACCCTGCCGTCGAACGAATTGATGGCGGCAGAATGGGCGCAGAGCGAAGGTTTGCCCGTGTAGGTGCGAATTTATTCGCACATTCATTCCAGAGCCGTGAAAAAAAAGGCCACCTGCGCACAGGTGGCCTTCAATATCAGATGCAAGCTTTAAGTCAGGACGCGCTTAGCGACCTTCCGTCAGGTAATTCACGTCGAGCAGACGCTTGGCATCCTTCAGCTCGGTGAACGGCGCTTCGGAACCACGGCAGGGCACCAGCGTCCCGCGGTTGTTCTGCAGGTCGACTACGTTGATGCTCTGGAACAACTGGAAGCGCGTACCGGGCGGCGTGACTTCCTTGCTGTAGATCGGGCCATGCACCGCCATGTTGTTGCGGTCCTGCACGACCGGATCATCAGACCAGACCTTGGTCAGCTGCCAGACCTTCCACAACTCGCCCGCCTTGTCGAAAGCATTGGCGTAATAGGACTCGCCAGACTCACGATCGACGTGGATGAACTTCTTCGAGTAGGGGTGATTGGAGCGCTTCGGGATCTGCTTCATGACGTCGGTCAGACGCAGCGCGTAGTCGTCCTTCACCGCCCAGCCGTTGGGCCCGTAGTACACCGTATCGCGGTTACGCGAACGGGCCACGACCAGAATCTTGGTGGTACCGACGTATTCCCATTCGTGCTCCAGCGGCCGGCCATTGAACCCGTAAAAATCTTCCAGGGTATGGTCGGTACCGAGCAGCGAGTCGGACTTCACTTCCACCGAGATACGCCGCACGCGACGCAGCGAGGGGATATAGGCCCACGAGTCGTCGGCCTTACGCGGATCGTCGTAGCGCAAAATCAGGAACGCGGTACCGGCGATGTCAAAGGGCGAGGTGAAGCCGGTGTACTCACGGAATTCCGTGTCCTTGGCAAAACCTTCTCCGTTGTTGACGCGGTAGCCGGTAGTCTCGTACTTCGCATTGTGCGACATCAGATAACGTTTGTAGGGGCCCGCGAGTGCGCGCTCGAAGGAGCCACCGCCTTCGTAGTACTTGGCATACTTGCCACCATCGGCGCTCATTATGTCGTGCTTGGAATGCTCGCCACCGCGGCGTACCCATACCCAATGCACTTCACCCACGGCCAGGCCGTCGTTCTGCCAGCGGTAATTCCAGTTCCACACCATCTTCCAGCCGTCTTCCTTGCCCGGCTTGAAGGCGGCCGGGTCGAAAGGACGGCCCGCAGCGTAATTCTCGATGGCGCCGTCGGCGGCGATCGTCGCCGTGCCCTTGTTCTTCTCGGTGGCGGCCTTATAGACGTCTGAGTTGCTCAGATCGCCGGCATCCTTGATCTTCATTTCCATGCCTTCGAAGATCCATTCCGACTGGAACTCCTTGGGAATGAACGGACGGACCTGGTCGGCCTTATCAAAAGTGATGGTGTCGCCTTCGGCGAACTGCGGCTGGGCTGTTTGGTTCGCCTTGAACCACGCCAGGTAGTCCTCTTCTGTATAGGCACCGGCCGCGAACGGCACGGTGGCTGCGGCTGCCAGCAGCACGGCCTTTAAATGGAATCGCATAGTTGTCTCCCCTAGATCACGCGCCGAGCGGCACGGCTAGTGTGTTTTTTCAATGACGGCAATCACGGCCCCACGCGCCGTGAGGGGTGTGGGGCCGAAGGTTTGATATCACCGCCAGCGTGAAGGGGTCGTGAAACAGGGGGCGCCAGCCGGCCCTCGAGCACCCTGCCAGGGCAGGTGGGTGGGCGGCTCGCTCTCAAGAGGCCGCGCCTGGCGCCGATAGACAAGCGAGCTTCCTATCCCCACCAACACGGACCACGTTCTCATGCGGCCATTGAGCAAGGACTCGTCGAAACCGGACACCCTGCGCAAGATTTCCGTCGCGGCGTTGCGGCCCGGCATGTTCCTCAATGAAATGTGCGGGTCATGGATGGACCACCCGTTCTGGAATAACCGTTTCCTGCTCGACAACCCGACCGATGTCCAAAGCCTACGCAACTCGGCGGTCAAGGAGGTCTGGATCGATACCTCGCGCGGCCTCGACATCGCCGACGAGAGCGCCACGCCACCACCGGAAGAAACCCACGCCGAAGCCCAGCACCGCAGCGAACGCGAGCTGGTCGAGACCCTTGCGCAGCCAAGTATTGTCATCCCGCGTGTCGAGCTGAGCGCCGAGATCAAACGGGCTGCCGCGCTGTGCGGCAAGGCCCGCGGCGAGATCACAGCGATGTTCAACGAAGCACGCATGGGCAAGGCGGTGGCACCAGAAAAGCTCGAACCCCTGGTCGAAGAGATCTCCAATTCCGTCCAACGCAATCCCGGCGCCCTGATCAGCTTGGCCCGGCTGAAAACCCAGGACGACTACACCTTCATGCATTCGGTCGCCGTGTGTGGCCTCATGATCGCGCTGGCTCGTCAGCTGGGGCTAGCTCAGCAGCAGATCCGCGAAGCCGGGATGGCGGGGCTCATCCATGATCTTGGCAAGGCCATGGTGCCGCTCGAGATCCTGAACAAGCCCGGCAAGCTCACTGACGAAGAATTCACCCGCATAAAAGAACACCCGCGCTACGGCTACGAGATGCTGGTGGAAGGCGCCGGGGTCGGTGAGGTGTCGCTGGATGTCTGCCTGCACCATCACGAAAAAGTCGACGGCAGTGGCTATCCGGATCGCCTAAGCGGCGAGACCATTAGCCTGTTCGCCAAAATGGGCGCCGTTTGCGACGTCTACGACGCGATTACTTCGGACCGTCCCTACAAGGCCGGTTGGGATCCGGCTGTCTCGATCCGCAAGATGAACGAGTGGAGCAAGGGCCATTTCGACCCACGCGTGTTCCAGGCCTTCGTCAAATCGGTCGGCATCTACCCGATCGGATCGCTGGTGCGACTGGAGTCGGGACTACTGGCGGTGATCGTCGAGATCAGCCCGGACTCATTGCTGACGCCGAGCATCAAAACTTTCTACTGCACGCGACGCAAGGCGCGCCTCACGCCGCGTGTGATCGATCTGGCGGACGTCAAGAATGGGGATCGCATCAAGAGCTGGGAAGAGCCCAGTCATTGGAATTTTCCTGATCTCCACGAGCTGTGGAGCGGCCAGCAGACACCGCGCGTCGGCCCGGCCTGAGCGGCCCGTGCGCCTGTGCCCTCGTCAGTGCGCCGACCCAGCGTCCACACCGGGCGCGTGTTCAGGCAGAAAGCCACCGGCCTGCATGGCCCACATGTGCGCGTAGTGGCCGCCTTGGCCCAGCAATTCGGCATGGCTGCCGTCCTCGATGATGCGCCCTTCGTTAAACACCAGGATGCGATCCAGGTGGGCGAGGGTCGACAGACGGTGGGCGATGACCACCACCGTTCGTCCGTGCATGAGGAATTCCAGGCTCTCTTGAATAAAACGCTCGGTAACCGAATCCAAGGCACTGGTCGCCTCGTCGAGTAGCAGAATGGGTGAGGCCTTGAGGATCGCGCGCGCCAGCGCGATGCGCTGCCGCTGGCCACCCGACAGCTTTACGCCCCGCTCGCCGACCAGCGCGTCATAGCCCTCCTCCATGGCCACGATGAAATCGTGGGCGTAGGCCAGCCTGGCCGCCTCGATGACTTCCTCGTCACTGGCCTCCAGGCGTCCGTAGCGGATGTTGTCTTTGAGCGTGCGATGAAACAGCAGCGGATCCTGGGGAATCATCGCCACCGCCGCGCGCAGACTTTCCTGCGTAACAAGCTTGACGTCCTGACCATCAATGACAATGCGCCCGGCCTGCGGCTCGAACAGTCGCAGAATGAGATTGACCAGGGTGCTCTTGCCGCTGCCCGAGTAACCGACCAGACCGACACGCTGACCAGCGTGCAAGACTACGTCCAGCCCACGGAATAGCGGTCGCCCGCGGGTATAGGCAAAATCGACTTGCTCGAAGCGTATCTCGCCACGGGTTACCGCCAGCGGGCCGGCAAACGCATTGTCCACCACTTCATGGGGTCGCACGATCATGCCGACGCCATCGTTGATATTGCCGATGTATTCGAAGAACTCAAGGAATCGCCGGCTCAAGCCGCGCGCCTGCTCAATCAACAGCAACGCTAGACTCGCCGCCATAGCGAACTGCCCGGCGCTCATGCCGCCAGCGCTCCACAACCGCAGCGCATAACCAATCACGGCCAGCATTAGCACAAAAGCGGCGAGAAACTGGAACCAGCGGATGCCTTCCATATACCAGAAGGTGGCGCGCGCGCGCTCGACCTCGCGATCGAGATAGCCTTCCAGATGCTCGCGCTCGAAGTCGCGGCGTGCGAACAGCTTGGTGGTCATGATGTTCGACACCGCATCGACAATGGTGCCGCTGACCGCGCTGCGCGCCGCCGCGTATTCGCGGGCATAACGACGACAGCGGCGCGCAAGGGCGAAAGACGCAACCACGTAGACAACGATCCAGACGCCGAGCACCAGGGCCAGGCGCACGTTGACCTGGGCCAGCAGCAGTTGCGAGACCGCAAACGCAATGGCGAGCGGCCAGAAGTCGAACAGCATCGTCCAGATAGTCTGGGACACGCCCATCGACACTTCGGCGATGCGATTGGCGAGCGAGCCGGCAAAATTCGACAGGAAATAACGCTGGGAATGCAGTTGCAGATAGCCGAATAATTCGCGCCGCACGCGGCGTCTTAGCGCCGGCCCGAGCATGACCAGAATCGTGCCGCTCGCGCGCGAACACAGCACCACACCGAGATTCAGAGCGGCGAACAACCAAAACGAGCCACTGACCTGCGCCCACACCTCGGCCTGCGCAGCCTGCGCCGCTGCCACGCCATCCATGATGCGTTTGATGGCATAGGGCAACAGAATCGAGCACGCCGCTTGGCCGGCCTCAAGCACCACCATGGCACAAACGATGGGCAGATAGCGCCGCACATAGCGTAGACAAAAGCGCAACGGCGTGTCGGGCAGCGACATGCTGGCGGCGTCAGCGGTAACGCGAGTGCGCTGGTCCATGGCCAGAAACTGCGCGCTAGCGGCCGCCGCTGACGTCGAGAAACGTGCCGGTGATATAGGACGCCTCGTCGGATAACAGCCACAAGATAGCCTGCGCCACTTCTTCGGCCTGGCCGGCGCGCTGCATGGGAATCATCGGCGTGAAACGCTGCACGCGATCGGGCGCGCCGGCCGAGGCGTGGATTTCAGTGTCGATGAGGCCCGGGCGCACGGCGTTGATGCGCACGCCATGGGTCGCGAATTCTTTGCTCAAGCCCAAGGTCATGCTGTCGATGGCGCCCTTGGACGCGGCATAGTCGATGAACTCGTGGGGTGAACCGATACGCGCCGCCGCCGAAGACAAGTTGACGATCGCACCACCACGTCCGCCGTGGGCGGTGGACATGCGCTTGAGCGCTTCGCGCGCGACCAGGAAGGCGCCGTAGATGTTGACGTCGAAGGTACGCTTGAGCCGCGCTGCACTGTAGTCGACAAAGGGACCGACGGTACCCACCACGCCGGCGTTGTTGACCAGTGCGGTCAAGGGCAGCCCGCGCGCATCGAGGGCAGCAAACATCGCTAAGACGTCGTCCTCGTTGGCGACATCGGCCTGCACGGCAAACGCATCGCCGCCGGCGGCTTCAATGCGTGCGCACACGCTCAGTGCGGCCGCTTCATGACTAACGTAATTGACCGCGACCGTATAGCCGCGCGCCGCACCGAGTAGCGCGGTAGCCGCGCCTATGCCACGGCTCGCGCCGGTCACCAGCATGCCTGGCTTCATGTCTGTCTCGCTGTGCAGAGGTGTCGCGCGGCGCCGAGCAGCGCGCGTCGCAACACTATAACGACCTCACCGCGCAGTGGCGACGAACACCGCACGCAGCGGTGCGGGATGACCTTCGATGGTCAGCCGCACATCGCGCGGATCGAGAAAGTCGGCCAGCGAATGATGGGGCATCCAAGCGGTGCTGCGTTGTTCAGCGCTGGTAGTCGCGGTGATGTCGACCGTGCGCACCTCGCCAAACCCCGCCGCGTGCAACCAGCGCACGACTGTGCGCGGCGCCGGCACCGCCCATACATTGCGCATCGCCGCGTAGCGCGTCGCGGGTACCAGCAGTTCGTCGCCGCCGTCGGCGATGACCAGGGTTTCGAGTAGCAATTCGCCGCCCGCGCGCAGGGCCTGGCGTAATTCGGCGAGATGGGCCTGCGCATCGCGACGGTGGTAGAGCACGCCCATCGAGAACACGGTATCGAACACCGCCAGTCGCGCATCGAGATCGGCGCTCGCCAGCGGCAGCATGAAGACCTGCGGCGCGTGCAGATAGCGGCTGAGCGCAGCGAACTGGCTATAGGCCGCCAAGGCAGGGTCGAGGCCCAGTACGAAGCCGGCCCCGGCGGCGGCCATGCGCCACAGGTAATAGCCGTTGCCACAGCCGACATCGAGCACGCGGCGGCCAGTGAGCGAGGCTAGATGAGGCGCGACCCGCGCCCACTTCCAAGCACTGCGCCACTCGGCGTCGATGTGCACACCGAAGATGTCGAACGGACCTTTACGCCATGGACCGAGTGCAGTCAGCGCGTCACGTAGCACCCGGCGGGTGGCCGGCGCGCATACACCCGCCGCTCGCACCGTCGTAGCGAATTCCTGCGCCTCAACCGTCAGTGCCGGCAGCGCCGCGAGCGCGGCCTGCCACGGGCCCACACGCCCATCGCCGGCCAAGGCCTCACGGCCTCGCGGCAGCGCCGTGCTCAGCCACTGCCGCGCGGACGGCGGCAGCTCGGCGAAGGCGGCCAACAGTTGTGCGGCGCTGCGATCAAAAAAAGCGGCCAGCGGCCAGTCGTCGAGGTTCAAGGCCATGGCTCGATCATGCGATGATCGCACGCGCTTGCCCAGCGCAGGGCAAGCCAACCGAATTCCATCCCGTGGCGCGAACGCGCGCCCCTCACCACGGTAGCGCTCGATGACCGCCATCCCCTCCTCGCCTACGACGTCTGTCATGATCGCATCGTTCTACAAATTCGTGACCATCGCCGCGCCGCGTGCGCTCGGCGCGACCCTCACCGAACACGCCCGCAGCGCCGGACTGCTTGGCACCTTGCTGTTGGCTACGGAAGGGCTCAATGTCAGCATCGCCGGCGCGCCGGAATCTGTTGCCGACTTCCTCGACTTGGTGCGATCGCTGCGCGGCTTCGAGACCTTGAGCGATGTGCGCCAGTCCTTGCATGCGGTCGCCCCCTTCCGCCGTTTTAAGATCAAATACAAACGCGAGATCGTGACCCTGGGGGTGGCCGGCATCGCGCCCGCCGTGCGCACTGGCGTGCATGTGCCGCCCGCCGCCTGGAATGATTTGATCAGCGACCCACAAGTACTGCTGATCGACGCGCGTAACAGTTACGAGCATCGCGTCGGTACTTTTGTCGGCGCGCTTGATCTGGGGATGGAAAATTTTCGCCAGTTCCCCACCTTGATCGAGGCCGAACTCGAACGCCGCGGCGCGCAGCGCGTGGCGATGTTCTGTACTGGCGGCATACGCTGCGAGAAGGCTAGCGCCTATCTGCTGGCGCGCGGCTGCGCAGCGGTCTATCAATTGTCCGGCGGCATCCTGCGTTATCTCGAAGAGACACCACGCGAGACTTCGCGCTGGCAGGGGGAATGTTTCGTGTTCGACCAACGCGTTGCGCTCGATGCCGCTCTCAGCCCTGGTGAGCACAATCTGTGTTTCGCTTGCCGGCGGCCTCTGAGTGCCGACGACCGCGCTTCACCGCTGTACCGTTACGCGGAGAGCTGTGCCCATTGTCACGATCAATTGAGCGATGAGCAGCGCCGCGCTTACGCTGAGCGTCGCCGCCAAGTGGCACTGGCGGAGGCCCGCAAAGCAGTTCATATCGGCGCCGTCATGCCGGCCCCGCAGCAGCGACTCAAGGCGCGGCATAGGTAACGCGATAGACGACACCGGCCTGATCGTCGGAAATCAACAACGAGCCGTCGGCCATGGTGGCGAAGGCCACCGGTCTGCCCCAGCTCTGCTCGCCTTCCAGCCAGCCCGTGATGAAAGGCTCGTAACTCACGACCCCGCCATCGGCGGTGAGGGTCGCGATCATCACGCGATAGCCGGATTTGCGCGAACGATTCCATGAACCATGCTCCGCCACCAGCAGCGCATTACGGTAGGCGGCCGGGAACATCGACCCGCGATAGAAAGCCAGGCCGAGCGGCGCGACGTGGGCGCCAAGTTTGATGGCCGGCGGCGTGAATTCGTCGCTGCGATGGCCGGCGCCGAATTCCGGGTCAAGCAACACGCCGCCGTGTAGGTAGGGATAGCCGAAATGCTGACCACCGCGCGTCACGCGATTGATTTCATCGGGCGGCTGATCGTCGCCCAGCAAGTCGCGGCCATTGTCACCGAACCACAACTCGCCACTGCGTGGATGCCAATCGAAACCGACCGAATTGCGCACACCGCGTGCGATCGCAGTGACCTGACCGGTATCGGTAGTGATGCGCAGGATGGAGGCGAAGGGAAATTCCGGTGCGCAGATGTTGCACGGCGCGCCGACCGGCACATAGAGCGCGCCGTCGGGGCCGAAGGCGATGAATTTCCAACCATGATGGGGTGACTTCGGCAGGCCACCCACCACCTGGACCGGTGCGGGTGGCAGCAGGAGCTGGGCTTCGATATTGGAGTAACGCAGTACGCGATCAAGCGCCGCCACATACAGCGCCCCGGCGCGGAAAGCGACGCCGGAGGGCATGGCCAGGCCCTCGGCAATCAGGCCGACGCGTTCGGCCACGCCGTTATGGTCAGCATCGACCGCCGCATACACGCGCCCGGCTTCGCGCGAGCCAACGAACAAGGTGCCCTGCTCGCCGAGCGCTATCTGGCGCGCGTCGGGCAGGTTCTCAGCATAGACCGTGATATGAAAGCCCGGCGGCAAATGCAGCCGACCGACATCGACAGCAGCCACCGTCTGACTCAGCAACCCCAGCGCCAGCCAGCCACCGGCGCAAGCTAGGCCGCGCAGCATCGCCTCAGATTTCCTGGGACATTTTCTCGGTGGTGACCGACAGCCGATGGATGAGCGTACGCAGAAAGACTTTCAGGAAGCGCACCTGACAGTTCAAAGAAACCTGGGTGATGACGGTCGAATTGACCTTCAGCAACGAGGTCGCGCCCTTGGCGACGATAGTCGCGCTGCGTTTGGTTTTGGCCAGATAGCCCATTTCGCCGAAGCAGTCGCCGGCCAGCAGCACGCGCAACTCCTTGCCGCTTTTCTGCACCGCCACCTGACCATAGACGATGATGTAGAAAGAATCGTCGAGTTCGCCCTCGACGATGATCTGGTCGCCATCGCGATAGTCCTGCCACTTGCCGGCACGCACGATTTCCCACACCTCAGCGTCGGGAAAACCGTCGAAGAAATCCAGCTGCTTGACCGCCACGAACTGCTCTTGCTCAGAGATATTCTCTTGCGGCGTTTCGAGCAGCGTGTCGAAGGCGCGGCTCAGATCCGAGGCCATGTCCATGCCCATCTGGTAGCGATGCGCGCGATCCTTGGTCAACGCCTTGGTGAGGATGCGCACCAACTCTGTGGGGATGTCACTGCGCAACTGACGCACATCGGGCGGATCTTCGTTGAGAATTCGCTGCACCAGCCGTGAAAAATTTTCGGCCAGGAAAGGGTGTTTGCCGGCCAGCAGCTCGTACATGACCACGCCCAGCGAAAACAGATCGGTCTGATTGGTGAGATAGTCCTCAGCGAGCTGTTCGGGCGACATATAGCGCGGCGAGCCAACCAAGCCCATGGGCATGGTCTTGGTCGAATCCATCTTGGTCAGATGGGCAATGCTGAAATCGCCTATCTTCACGTCGCCGGTGGTGGTGACGAGAATATTCGTCGGTTTGATATCGCGATGGATGACGCCCTGCCTGTGGGCGTAGTCGAGCGCCTTGGCGCACTTGAATATCATCTCCACCACTTTGTCGATCGAGGCGAGGTGATCCGGTTTGCAGTAATTCTTCAGCGTCTCGCCGCCTTCGACCAGCTCCATGATGATGTAGCAGGTGTCGCCGTCGACGCCAGCGTCATAAATTCCGATGATATTGGGATGGGTGAGGCGCCCGGCGGTATGCGCCTCATTGAAGAACATCTTGCGGTAGCGTTCGCCACCTTCTTCGTCATTGAGCTGCTCGGCGTGGGCAACCTTGATGGCGACGTCGCGATCGGCATAGGGGTCGTGGCCAAGATAGACCGTACCCATGCTGCCGCGGCCAATTTCACCCATGACCTGATACTTGCCCAAGCGTTCCGGGACTTGTCCGCTCATGTGGCTCCGTGGTCGCTGCTTAAGTTGGGCCCGATCCATCGGCGGTTACGCCACCGGGCTGCCGATGCCAGTGGCCGCGTACCGCAGCATCGGTCAATACTAGTTTAATTCCCGAGAGCGGCATACCGGCCACGGGCTAGGCGCCGCGCCATCATGGGCCGGCATGAAATGATTTCGAGACCTGCAATGTTTATCGACACTTTGACCTGAAAACTGGATCTTCAATCATGCAAACAGCACTGCGTCCGCTCTGGACTCGCCTTGAACAGCACGCCGCCGACCTCGCCGCGCGTTCTATTGCATCCTTGTTCGATGTAGAACCTGACCGCTTGAGCCGCCTGCGACTCGTGGCGGCGGGCTTGACCCTGGATATTTCCAAGCAACTACTCGACCGTCAGGCCCTGACTCTGCTCGAAGAACTAGCCGATGCCGCCGGCTTGTCGGCGGCCATCGCCGCCATGTTCGGCGGTGAAGTCATCAACCATAGCGAGGGGCGCGCTGTACTGCACACCGCCCTGCGCGCCGGTCCGCAGGGTAACGCCGTCGTGGATGGACAAAAGGTCGCGGGTGAAGTCGAAGCGGTACTCGCACGGTTGGCGACGCTGGTTGCCGCCGTCCATGACGGGCGTTGGACCGGACATTCGGGGGCACGCATCACCGACGTCGTCAACATCGGCATCGGCGGCTCGCATCTGGGGCCGCAACTGGCCTGCGACGCGCTGCGCTATCAGGCCGCAGGTCGGGTCCGAGTGCACTTCCTGGCCAATGTCGATGGCGGCGAATTTGATCGTGTGGTCAGCCCACTGGCCGCGGCGTCGACCTTGTTCCTCATCACTTCGAAATCATTCACCACGGTCGAGACACGCTTGAACGCGATGTCAGCGCGCCGCTGGCTTACAGCGCGCTTTGCCGACCCGGCCGCGATTGCCAAGCACTTCGTCGCGGTCAGTGCGGCGCCCGCACGGGCGGTCGAGTTCGGTATTGCCGCCGACAATGTCTATCCGCTGTGGGACTGGGTCGGCGGACGTTATTCGCTGTGGTCGGCGGTCGGTCTGCCCATCGCCATGGCGCTTGGCATGGACGGCTTCCGTGAACTGCTGGCCGGCGCGCGCGCCCTCGACCAGCATTTCGTCGCGGCGCCGTGGTCGGTCAATCTGCCGGTCATGCTGGCCTTGACCGGGCTGTGGAACAGCAACTTCCTCGGCGCCGAATCGGCCGCGGTGGTGCCCTATGACGATCGCCTGCGCTATCTGCCCGATTACCTGCAGCAGCTCGAAATGGAAAGCAATGGCAAACGCGTCGACCGTGACGGCGCGCCGCTGGACTGCCACTCGGCACCGATCACCTGGGGCGGGCTCGGCACCAATGCCCAACATGCTTTTTTCCAGCTGCTGCACCAGGGCACGCGACGCGTACCGATCGATTTCGTCGCCTGCCTGACTCACCCGGCCGCGCGCCGCGAACATCACGATATGCTGATCGCCAATTGCATCGCCCAGGCCGCAGGCCTGATGCGCGGTCGCGCCGGCGACGGCGCTGACACCCTCGGCCGCTATCGCGACATCCCTGGCAATCGTCCCAGCAGCCTCATCATCATGCAGGCCCTGACACCGGCCACCCTGGGCGCGCTGATTGCGCTCTATGAGCACAAGACTTATTTGCAGAGCGTACTGTTAAACATCAATGCCTTCGACCAATGGGGGGTGGAGCTCGGTAAGGTGCTGGCGGGCAGCATTCTTGAGGAGTTCGCGACGGGTCGCGCGGCCGCAAGTCACGACCCCTCGACCAGCGCGCTGATCGCCGCCTACCGCGCGGCGCGCGATGCGTGAGCGACTACAGCGCGGGACCGCGCACCACCAGCTCAGTGGTGCGCGCGAGACGGTCGATGAGGACTTTCAGGAAAACCTTGTAGAAGCGCAGTTGGCAGTCGGCGCTGGCCTGCTCGATCAAGTTTGCATTGATCTTGATCAACGAGAGCGGGCCGTCGGCCTTGACTGTCGCAGTACGCTTGATGCGGCTCAGATAACCCATTTCGCCAAAACAATCGCCGCCGTGTAGTTGGCCGACGGGCTGCGCCAACTTCGACACGGAAACGTCACCGTCGACGATAATGAATAACGAATCGTCGACCTCGCCTTCCACCACCACCGCGTGCCCGACGTCGAATTCCAGCCACACGCTGGCGCGGATGATCTCCCAGATCTCCGCGTCGGGAAAACCGCGAAAGAATTCCAGGCGCTTGACGCGCTCGAACTTGGCGGTAACGGCGATATCTTCCGGCGGGCGCTCGAGATGGGTGAAGGCCATGCTCAAATCCGCGACCATATCCAAGCCCATGCGGTAACGGCGCACGGGGTTCTTCTCCAACGCACGGCGGATGATTAACTCCAGCACCTCCGGCATATCGGCCCGGTAGGTGTTCATCGGTGTCGGATCTACATTGACTATCTTGTGGACCAGACTTGAGAAGGTCTCGCCGCCGAACGGATGGTGACCGGTGATCAACTCGTAGGCGACGATGCCCAGCGAGAACAGGTCGGTCTGGTTGGTGATGACGTCCTCGTGGACTTGTTCCGGCGACATGTAGCGCGGCGAGCCGACAAAACCTAGTGGCATGGTCTGGGTAGTGTCCTGACGCACCGCATGGGCGATGCTGAAGTCGGCGATCTTCACGTCCATCGTCGCCGTGACCAGGATATTCGACAGCTTGATGTCGCGATGGATCACACCCTGACGATGGGCGTAATCGAGCGCTTTGGCGCACTTGAAAATGATCTCGGCGGCCTGGTTAAGTGGCAGCAGCTTTTCTGCGCGGCAATAGGGGCGCAGGGTGCCGCCGTTGGCCACCAATTCCATGACGATGTAGCAGGAATCGCCGTCCACCCCGGCATCGAAAATATCGAGGATGTTGGGATGGCGCAGCATGCCGGCGGTATGCGCCTCGTTGAAGAACATCTTACGAAAGCGCTCACCGGTGTCCTTGTCCTTGAGCGCTTCCGCCATCGCGACCTTGACCGCCACTTCGCGGTTGATATACGGGTCGAAGGCACGATAAACGATGCCCATACTGCCGCGCCCGACCTCAGCGAGGATGTCGTATTTGCCGAGCTTTTTGGGCACGTCGCTCATGATCGCCGCATCGCGTGGTAGGCGTGGAAGTCGCCGCACATGGTGTCGATTGCGCCCACCATTTGCAAGGAAGGCGCAAACGCGCACACGGCGACCGCGCGAGTGGTGATCGCTATAATCCCCGCATGCAAACCCCGACGCCCAAGATTCCGTGGCTGCTGATGAGCTTCGTCATCGCCGTGGCCTTTGCGGCTGG
Organism: Pseudomonadota bacterium; assembly: GCA_031362345.1. Lineage (GTDB taxonomy): Bacteria > Pseudomonadota > Gammaproteobacteria > JADJYF01. The sequence goes on along the minus strand of JANLSI010000390.1, from coordinate 6,403 downwards.
TATCGGACTTTCGTATTGGCACAATGCGCGCGACGACAATCCGCACATCGACGGTCTGTTGTGGCCCGATCCACCGGCGGTGCCCGCACTGAACCTCGTGCGCGACGACGGCAGCGCCTTCCATCTCGCCGATCTGCGCGGCAAGTGGTCGCTGCTGTTCTTCGGCTTCAGCCATTGCCCGGACGTGTGCCCGACCACGCTCGACGTCCTCGCCCACGTCCACACGGTGCTGAAGAAGACCCCGGCCTACGCGAACCGCGGGCAGGTGATCTTCGTATCGCTCGATCCACAGCGCGACACACCCGCGCAGTTGGCCACCTACGTACACTACTTTCATCGGGATTTTATCGCCGTGACAGCGCGCGAAGCTGAGCTCAAACCACTGACCCGCGCGCTCGGCGTACTGTTCATGAAGGTCAAGCAGGGCGGTGCGGACTACACGGTTGACCATTCCGCCGGGGTGTTCTTCATCGACCCTGCGGGTCGCCTGGTGAGCGTGCTGACACCACCCCACACCGCTGACTCGGTGATCGCGCGCTTCAACGCCGTCAGCAAATTCATCGATGGGAAATCGTAATGCGTTCGACCTTGCTACTGCTGTGTGCCCTGCTCAGTCTCGACACCGTGGCCTGTGACGGGCTCAAGCTCGACCATGTCTGGCTGCGCCAGCCACCACCCGCTAGCGAGGTCGCGGCCGCCTACTTCGAGGCGCACAACGACACCCAGCACGCGTTAGTTATTCAGGGCGTCGGCAGCCCCGATTTCAAGCGCGCCATGTTGCACAGTACGCGGCTGGTGGACGGCCGCGCGGAGATGCGCCCGCAGGGCGACATCGTATTGGCGCCGGGTGCACGCTTCAGCGCCGCGCCGGGCGGCGCCCACGTCATGTTATTCGGCGCCCAACAGCGCTTGCAGGAAGGCGTTTCACTCACCCTCGAAGTGCGTTGCGCGCAGGGCACACCACTGCGCGTGGCCCTGCCCGTGCTGCGCGACGCGCCGCCCTGAGCCGCGCGCCGTGAACTACACCGCCCGCCTGTTCGTCGCGCTGCAATGGCTGCTGCCCAAGCATGGGCTGTCGAGTCTGGTCGGCTGGTTAACGCGTATCGAAGGCGGTATCGCAACGCGGCTCGCGATCCAGGCCTTCATACGATTTTATGGCGTCGATATGCGCGACGCGGCCGAGCCCAAGCCGGCCGCCTACGCGAGCTTCAATGCCTTCTTCACCCGCGCACTACGCGCCGATGCGCGTCCATTGCCGCACGACACGACGAGCTTTGTAAGCCCCGCCGATGGCACGCTGAGCGAGTTCGGCAGCCTCGCCCCGGATCGTCTGGTGCAGGCCAAGGGCATTGAGTATTCCTTGCTCGATCTCTTCGATGGCGATGCGACCTTGGCAGCGATGTTCGACGGTGGTGTGTTTGCGACTATCTACCTCGCGCCCTACAACTATCACCGCGTGCATATGCCATGCAGCGCAACCACGCGCTTCCTACGCTATGTGCCGGGCGAGCTGTTCTCGGTCAATGCCGTGACTGCGCAGGGCGTAGCGCGTCTGTTGTGTCGCAATGAACGCACCATCGCTGTGTTCGAGGTCGGGCCGCACAAGCTTGCCATGGTCATGGTCGGCGCGCTCAACGTCGGCAGCATCGAACTGGTGCTGCCACTCGCCACGCCGGCACGCAACCGTCCACACAACAACCTGCCGCCCCACGTCAGCCTGGCGCAGGACGGCCCGAGCTTGACGCGCGGCGCGGAATTCGCTCGTTTCAATATGGGTTCGACGGTGATCGTCACCGCCAGTCGGGGCTGGCTGGCATGGCACGACAAAGTCCGCAGCGGATTGCCGGTGCGCCTGGGTGAGGCGCTGGCGCGCGACGTCACCGCCGATCACGACCGGCGGTAATCCCCCCTGCTTGTCGGCGACCGGCGGCGGCGCAACGCCGCGCGGCGCTTAGTAACGCGGACGGCGCTGCGGTGGCCGATCTTCGCGCGGCTTGGCCTCGTTGACCTTCAAGGCACGCCCCTTGACCTGCCGGCCATTCAATTCCTTGACAGCCATGTCTGCCGCGCTGTTGTCCTGCATTTCGACAAAGCCGAAACCCTTGGACTGACCGGTGACCTTGTCCGAGATCACACTGGCGCTGCGGACTTCGCCGAACTCGTTGAATAGTTCGCGGAGATCGTCGTCGGTCACGCTATAAGCAAGATTTCCAACATATATGTTCACAGTATTTACCCGCTGACATAGTGCCTTGCGCTGAATACCGGTGAACCACCAAGGCTGAAAATTGAACACCGGTCATCGGCCCCGGGCAGGGGCTAATACTTGGATACGAAGGGCAGCAAACGATCGTCATGGCGCGCTAGGGGATAGACCGCTCATAGCCGTAGTTGCGCTCAGATGCCGTAGGCCAACATGGCGGCCAAACATACCGACATCAAAGTGCCGGGCAGCAGACCAAGAAGCAATATCGCCAGACCGTTGACGCTGAACACCATGCGCACGTCATCGCCGGCGGTGATCGCTGCAGCGCCGACCTCCGGTTCGTCGAAATACATGAGCTTAATGACGCGCAGGTAGTAGTAGGCGCCGATCAACGAGAACGCCACCGCCACGATCGCCAGCCACGAATAGCCGGCCGCCACCACTTCCTTGAGCACAAACCATTTCGCCCAGAAGCCCGCGAAGGGCGGTACGCCGGCCAGCGAGAAGATGATGATCAACATCAGAAAGGCGATCCACGGGCTGCGCTTGGCGAGCCCGGCGAAATCCTGTAGGCGATCGGACTCTGAGTTCGCTGACGACAACACAATGATGGCGCCGAAAGCGCCCATGCTCATCATCGCGTAGACGATGACGTAGAACATCGATGCCGCGTAGCCACTGGTGTGGGCCGACAGCAGGCCGAGCAGCAGGAAGCCCATGTGCGAGATGGTTGAATAGGCCAGCATGCGCTTCATATTGGTCTGCGCGATCGCGACCAGGTTGCCGAGCGCCATCGAGGCAACGGACAACAGCACCAACATCGTCTGCCACTCCCCCACCAGACCGCCGAGGCCATCGGTCAGCAGTCGGATGGCCATCGCAAAGGCAGCGAGCTTGGGCGCTGATCCAATGAACAAGGTGACCGGCGTCGGCGCGCCGTGGTAGACGTCGGGCACCCACATGTGAAAGGGCACCACACCGAGCTTGAAGGCCAAGCCGATGAGCACGAACACCAAGCCAAAGGTGTAGAGCAGATGAGACTTGCCACCCGCCACCTGCGCTGCGAGCGCCGTCAGGTCTAAGGTGCCGGCCACGCCGTATAGCATCGACATGCCATACAGCAGCATGCCCGAGGCCAGCGCGCCGAGCACGAAATACTTCATGGCCGCTTCCGACGCCGAAGGCGAGTCGCGATCCATCGCGACCATCGCGTACGCAGACAGTGACAGCAGTTCCAGGCCCAGGTAGATGGTCAGCAAGTTGTGGGCCGAGATCAGCACCATCATGCCGAGCGTGGCGAACAGCCCCAGAATGTAGAACTCAGGCAAGCTGCGGCCACGGCGTTCGAAGTAATCCCGTGCATAGAAGAACGACAACAACACGATGACCATCAGAAACGCTTTCAAGACCGCCGCCATGACATCGGCCCGATAGGTGCCGTTAAAGGCTAAGGTCGTGCCGCGCGGGAACCAGGTCGCCAGTTCGGCCAGTACCACGATTACCGATATCGCCGCTGCCCAGAAAGTCAGTGCGCGCTTGGCCGGCGCGCGGAATACCTCGACCAGCAACACCAGGCAGGCCAAAGCCGCCAGGGTCGCCTCGGGTAACACGGTGCAGATCTCGTTCATCGCCGGCGGCCTCAGGGTATTTTCGAGTGCGAGATCTGCGTGATCAGCTGATCAACACTGGCATTCATCATGTCGAACAGCGGCGCCGGCCACACGCCGAACAACAGCACCACCACCGCCAGGGTCAGCAGGATCAGACGCTCGCGACCGTCGATATCTTCAAGTTCCGCCACCTGGGGGTTGGCCACCTCACCAAACATCACGCGCTTATACATCCACAGCGTGTAGGCCGCGCCCAAGATTAGCGTCATCGAGGCCAGGAAGGCATACCAGAAATTGGCTTTGAAGGCCGTCACGATGACGAGGAATTCGCCGACGAAGCCGGAGGTGCCCGGCAGACCAGCATTAGCCATCGCAAACAGCATCATGAAACCAGCGAACACCGGCATGGTGTTGACCACACCACCGTAGTCGCCGATCTGGCGACTATGCACGCGATCGTAGAGCACGCCGACGCAGAGGAACATGGCGGCGGAAATAAAGCCGTGGGAGATCATCTGCACCATCGCACCAGAAATGCCAGCCGCGCTGCGCTGCCAGTCACCGCTCGCAGCGGCAACCTGGAACGCAATGAACATGCCGAGTGTGACGAAGCCCATGTGCGAAATAGAGGAATAGGCGATGAGCTTCTTCATGTCTTGTTGGACCAGGGCCACAAAACCGATATAGACCACCGCAATCAAAGACAGCCCGATCATGAGCCAGTCGAGCGAGGCGCAGGCATCGGGTGCTATCGGCAGACTGAAACGTAGGAAACCGTAGCCGCCCATTTTCAGCATGATGGCCGCCAGCACCACCGAGCCACCGGTCGGCGCTTCGACATGGGCGTCGGGTAACCAGGTATGCACCGGCCACATCGGGATCTTGACCGCGAAGGCCAGCAGGAAGGCGATGAAGATCCACTGCTGCTCGCCGAGCGTGAGCGGCACCTGATGCAGGGCCGGCAAGGCGAAACTGCCGGCCTTGCTGTACAGGTAGAGTAAGGCGACCAACATGAACACCGAGCCCATGAAGGTGTAAAGGAAGAACTTGATGGTGGCGTAGACGCGCTTCGGTCCACCCCAGATACCGATGATGAGGAACATCGGAATCAACATGGCTTCCCAGAAGAGGTAGAACAGCACGGCGTCCTGGGCGGCAAACACCCCATTCATCAGGCCTTCCAGCAGCAGGAAGCTACCCATGTAGAGGCTCAAGCGATCCTTGATCACCACCCAGCCGGCCAGCACGACCAGCACCGTGGTAAATGTGGTGAGCAGGATGAGCGGCAAGGCCAGACCATCGATGCCGAGCGAGTACTCGATATTAAAGGGCTTGATCCACGACATGCGCTCGACCAGCTGCATGCCGCCGTTGCTGTTGTCGAAGTTCTGCCACAGGGCCAACGAGGCGACGAAACTCGCCAACGCGAACAGCATGGCGTCCTTGCGCACCGCAGGGTCGGGCACGCGACGGCCGGCGAAGATAACCCATAGTCCGCCGAGGATCGGCAACCAGATGGCAATACTCAGCAGCGGCAGATCAGCGCTCATGCAGGCTCACAATTTCAGCGATTCGATGGATGCTCGTTTCGAGTGCCGTCACGACAGTACTCCGTGCACGAACACGCCGAGCAGGACCAGCAGGCCGATAATCATCGCAAACGCGTAGTGGTAGAGATAACCGGTCTGCAACTCGCGCACCACACTGGCCCACCAGCCGATGGCGCGCGCTGAGCCGTTGACCAGCAGACCATCGATCAAGGCCACGTCACCGACCTTCCAAAACAAGCGACCGATGCCGCGCGAACCACCGGCGAAAAACCAGTCGTTGAAGCGGTCGGCACCGTATTTCTCAAGCAGGATCTTATGCAGCACAGAGAGGCTGGCGGCGATGCGGGCCGGCATGCCGGGGCTGTGCAGATACAGCAACCAAGCTGTCGCCAAACCGGCCATTGCCAGCATGAAGGGCAGCTGGGTCAAGCCATGGGTGATGAAGGGCACCACGCCGTGGTACTCCTCGGCCATGTGGGCGATGACGTTGTGTTCATGTGCGACCACGATGCTGTTGCCGAAATAATCGCCGAAGACCATCGAACCGACACCCACTGCACCGATCACGATCGAGGGCACGGCCAAGGCCATCAAGGGCACGGTCACTACCCACGGCGATTCATGCAGATGTTCGGCGGTGTGATGATCCATACGCGGTGGTCCATGGAAGACCATGAACACCAGACGGAAGGAATAGAGCGCGGTGATGTAGACACCGATCAGCACCGCCCAATAGGCGTAGTGCGCGACGGGGTTCTGCGAGAGTTCGACCGCCTCGATGATAGCGTCCTTGGAGAAAAAGCCAGCGAAGCCCGGGAAGCCGATCAGGGCCAGGGTACCAATGAGACTCGTCCAGTAGGTGATGGGCATGTAGCGCTTCAAGCCACCCATCTTGCGCATGTCCTGCTCATGATGCATGCCGATGATGACCGAACCGGCCGCCAGGAACAGCAGCGCCTTGAAGAAGGCATGGGTAAAGAGATGGAAGATGGCCGCGCTGTAGGCCGAAGCACCCAGTGCGACGGTCATGTAGCCCA
>JANLSI010000387.1:0-6236 GCA_031362345.1 Pseudomonadota bacterium | reverse complement strand
GGCTGACTGACCAGCGCGCGCGCCAGACATACCCGTCGTTGCCAGCCGCCCGAGAGTTCCGCGAGCAGGCGCTCGGCGGGCAGTTCCAGGGCAGTGATAACGGCCGCGATCTGGGTCTCGACGTCCCAGCCGCCATGGGCCTCGATACGCCGCTGCAGATCCTCGACTTCGCGCAGGCCATTGCCGTCGAGTTCCTCGGCGGTGAGCGCGCCGTAGCGCTTGATGAGCTTGATATGGGTTTCGAGTCCGCCGGCCACGTAGTCGTGCACGGTCACCTCAAGCTGGTCCGGCAAGGTCTGTTCGAGCTGGCCGATGTGCACCTCGCCGCGCCGCCGAATCGCGCCACTGTCCGGCACCACCGCGCCGGTGATGACCTTGAATAAGGTCGACTTGCCCGCGCCATTGCGCCCGATCAGGCACACCCGTTCGCCGGCCTCGAGGGTGAAATCCGCGTGGTCGAAAATCAGCTGGTCGCCGAAGTCGAGATTGATATCGTGCAGGGTGAGCAGGGACATGCTGAGGCTGTCAGGCGTCCGCCGTCAGGTCGCGGTTGAAGCGCGCGTCGCCGCGATTCGGCGACGCGCGATCGATCACGCGCTGAGGTCGGTGCCGTTGAAGAACACTTTGCGCCAGCGTTGAATTTCGACCTTCTCGAACACCCCGGCGATATTGAAAGGGTCGTCAGCGATGAGTTGCTCGGCTTCGGCGCGGTCGTCGGTGTCGAGAATGATCATGCCGCCTTTGCCGACGCTGCCGTCGTCGTTGAGAAAACCGCCCGCTGCCAGGATGCGGGCGGTATAGCTGCGCAGATAGACCAGGTGGGCCGCGCGGTTGGCGGCACGCAGCTCGGTGGCGTCTGGCTTGTCGTAAGTGCGAATCATGTAAGGCATAGGGGTTCTCCTGTCGTGGGGCGCGGCGCGCTGACTACTTCTGTGCGTCGAGCAACTGCACGCTCATGATGACGATGGCTTGTGTCGGGACGTCGGACATCGTGCCGACGACAGTGGTTGCGGTGGCGGCAATTTTGTCGACCACCGCCATGCCTTCGGTGACGCGCGCGAACACGGCATATCCCCAGCCGGCATTGGTCTCGCTCTGGTGGTCGAGAAAATTATTCTCGGTCAGATTGATGAAGAACTGCGCAGTGGCGCTGTCGGGCTCCGCACGTCGCGCCATCGCGACCGTGCCGCGCAGATTGCGCAGGCCATTATTCGCCTCATTCTTGAGCGTGCCGTGGGTGTCCTTCTGCGCGAGATCGGCGGTGAAACCACCGCCCTGGATCATGAAATTCGGAATCACGCGATGAAACACCGTGCCGTTGTAAAAGCCGGATTTAGCGTAGTCGATGAAGTTGGCGACCGACAGCGGCGCATCCTGGCGCAGCAGCTCAAGGGTGATCTTGCCTTGCGAGGTGTCGAGCACCACGCGCGGATTGGCTACGACGTTATCGGCGGCAAAGACTGTCCCCCAGGCGAGGGTGAGTACGAGTAACAGTAGGCGAGCAGACATCGGCTATCTCCAATCTTGAGCGGATTAAACTTGCGCCGTCGTACGGCGCAGGAATACCGGCGAGGTCGGCGTCGAGCCCTCCTCGTCGTAGGCGTAGCCGGCGCTGTCAAAAGCCAGCAAGTCTTCAGGTTTGCGCGCCCGCCGCTGGATCATATAGCGCACCATCATGCCGCGCGCGCGTTTGGCGAAGAAGCTCACGATTCTGTACTGGCCACGCGACCAGTCCTTGAATAGTGGTGTCACCACTTGGAGACCGAGCGCTTGTTGGTCGACGGCGCGAAAGTATTCCTGTGAGGCGAGATTGACCAGCGTGGTGGTGCGCAGGGTCTTGGCCTGGGCGGCCAAGGCCCGCGCTGGGGCCTCCCCCCAGTAATCATAAAGACTGCGGCCGCGCGGATTCTTCAGCTTCGTGCCCATTTCCAGTCGATAGGGCGCGATCAAGTCGAGAGGTCGCAGCAGGCCATACAGCCCCGACAAGATGCGCACATGGGTCTGCGCATAATCGAACTCGCGACGGCCGAGGGTGGCGGCATCCAGCCCCAGGTAGACATCGCCCTTGAAGGCCAGTAGCGCCGGGCGCAAGGCCGCCGGCTCAGCCTCGCGTGACCAGGCTTGAAAACGCGCGTGGTTGAGGGCGGCAAGTGACGCGCTGATAGCCATCAGCGAGCGCAGCTGGGCCGGCTTCTTGCGTGCCATGAGTGCGGCCAGCGCATCGGCGTCAACCATGAACTCGGGCTCAGTGTGTGTGGTAATGCTGACTTCGCTGGCGAAATCGAGGGTCTTGGCGGGCGAAATAACGGCGAGCATGACCAGCGGTCCGAACGGTAAACCGCCGGTATTGTCGTGATTTAAGCGGACGATGGGAAGCGACGTGGCCGCTCTGTAACGCGTCCCGCACACTCGATCGCGAGGCGATAGCCGATACCGTACACCGCGTGGATCACGGGGTGGTTGGGTAGCACTACCTCGATCTTGCGGCGCAGATCCTTAAAGATGAAGAAAATGCACGGGCACGACGGTGACCGGCGCCACGATTGCGTAGAGAGGGAAAGCCCGGCGACCGAGGGTCGCCGGGTATTTAGGGCAGAGGACTTAGCGCTTGACAGCCGTCCACAGGAACTGGGGCAGGAACGTGGTTGCCGCATTTTTATTGCCGGTCGCGGACCAGATGCCCTTCATGTCGGCTTGCGTACCATCGGCTTGCGACGCCCCGGCGACGACGGTCAGGGCAATGGCCAGACCAAGGCGGGACAGGGGCGAGCGATAGATAGGTTGTGCATGTTGAACTCTTTTCGCTACGTTACAGTCCTTGGCGCAGAAACCGTCGCCGATATAGGGCGTATAGCAGCCGGACGCGCCCAGCGCTGCGCGACTGAAATGAACGGCGAACGCCGTGGGGCGCGCGATGTTTGGTGTTCATGAGCGAAACTCCTAGGGCTTGCGAGTAGGTCTGTGCACCGGCACGAGGTATCGACCAGACCGTCGCGCAGGCCCCGACATTGCGTCGCCTGAGCGTCGTGCGCGACTGTGGGGAATGCCACGAACATCGCGCCCGCGCCGTAGTGGCGCTCGCTCGCGACATCACGATACCGCCTGTACACTGACGATAACTGCCTATCGACGAACACCATGCGTAACAGTCCCGCTGCCGCCAGCCTACTCAGCGACGCCCAGCTCGATGGGGTGCGCGCGCGTTCTGACGGGTGGGGCCTGTACTTGGTGATGCACGCCTGGGCAGTCAGGGCAGGTGCTGCCACGCTCTTCACACTCTGGCCAAAGGCCCTGACCTATGTGCTCGCCGTGGTGCTGATCGGCAGCCGCCAGCTTGGACTGTTGATCCTCATGCACGACGGCGCGCACGGTGGCCTATGCCGCACGCCGTGGCTCAATCGCGTGCTTGCTCAATTCGCCTGCGCGTGGCCGACGCTGGCCGACACCCATGTCTATCGGAACTACCACCTCAAGCATCACACGCGTACTCAGCGGCCAGACGATCCCGACATCATCCTGACCGGCCACTATCCGATCACGCGCGCCAGTTTGCGCCGCAAGCTAGGGCGCGACCTACTCGGGCGCACCGGCATCGCGCAACGCAAGGCGCAGATCCAGCAGGCATGGGGTCGTGCCGATCAGTCCATCGCTGCGCGTGTCGCGCACTACTGGCGCACGCTCGGACCACAGACCCTGGTCAATGTCGGCTTGTGGTGTATGGCCTATGGGAGCGGACACGGCTGGCTTTATGTCACGTTGTGGCTGCTGCCGCTGCTGACTTGGCAGCAGTTGGTGCTGCGCGTGCGCAATATCGCCGAGCATGCCGTGGTACGCGCGCCGGACGATATCTTCGGCAACGCACGCACCACGCTGGCCAATGGCCTTGAGCGCGCCTTGGTCGCGCCTTACTGGGTCAATTTGCACCTCGAGCATCATCTGCTGATGTGGGTGCCCTGCTATCGTCTGACACTGCTGCGCCGCTATCTGTGCGAGAACGGTTATCGCGAGCGCATAGAATCCGAACGCGGCTATCTGGCGGTGTTGCGCAAGGTGACGCTTGAGCGCGTCGACGAGGGCGGTGGGCAAGGGCGCAAACGTGCCAGTGGCACCTTCGCCCGCGGCTTCGAGGCGGCGTAAGGCTTGCCCTCGCGCGGCGGCCCACAGTTCCACCGGTGACATCCCTTCCTCCGCAATTGCTCGCGCGCGTATTCGACCGCGAGCCCGTTGCTCGTCTCGCGGTGATCGATGATGCGGGCGTGCCGGAGGTCATGCCGATTGTCTTTGCGCGGGTCGGTACCTGCCTGTTTTCGCCGATCGACGGTAAACCTAAAAAGAGCGGTCGCCTGGCGCGCCTGCGCTACATTGAACGGTGCCCGCGGGTGGGACTGGTGATCGATCGCTACGCCGCCGACTGGCGTGAGTTGTGGTGGATTCGAATTTCGGCGCGGGCCAGCATTGCCGTGGGCCGCCACACGGAGTGGGACGCGGCAGTGGCGGCGCTCGAAGGCAAGTATCCGCAATATCGCACCACGCCCCTGTTTGAGGGCGAACCCACGTTGATCTGTTTCGAGCCGGTGACGGTGCGGTCATGGGCAGCGGCGGGACTTGAATTCATCGGGCACGATCTTGCGGCGGACGCGCCCTGACACGACAGCGGCGGCACGCGCCGTTGACGATCGTCAGCTAGCCTGTCGGACTTAGGATGGATCTGCTGCGGCGGCAGGACAGCGGTCCATATGAGCGCGCACCCTCGTTAAATAGCCCCGCTATTCGCCTCGAATGCGCGCACATCTGTCCTTGCTCCCCCACCGCCTCGCGACGATTCCCTAAGTCCGACAGACCGCTAGGCGTAGAACCGCAAGATATGAGGCGGCCTATGGGTCATATCGCACGCACTGTCAGCCAGAAATGAACTAGCATGCCTGGGCGGTTCGTCATAAACGAACTGCGGCCCAGGCGGCATCGGAGTCGTGGCCGGACTTCGGAGACTAAAGACTTGACGAATGAACTGCTCGCTTGCTGCCGTGGCTTGCGGCCATGAACTTGCATCCGACGCTGTCCCCGCGCATAGCGACGACAACTTGGTGCGCACGTATGTTCAAAGGCTGGGTCTGCCATTGCCGACTCGATCGATACGACGTCTCTCCGTTGGTGCACGCGTTGTTCGATGACGGCGAGAACGCCGCAGCGCTCGCCGCCTGCGAGCGGGCGCAGAGTGACAATCCACAGAATGTCTACACCTACCTGCATGCCATCGACCTGTCGGTGCGCTGCTATCAAGACTTCGCGCGCGCGCGGCAATCATTCCGACTTGGCGTCACCATCCTGGAAGATGCCGACGATCGCGAATTGCTTGAGTGTTTCCATCTGTACGCGACCCGTTTTGTCTGGCGAGACTGACACTGTCGCACTGCCATCTTTCGTCACCATCATTGCGAGTATCCCATGCAAATTTATGTCGGTAACCTGGCCATCACTAGCACTGACGACGACGTCTGCTTGTGATGCTCGATTCTCTGCTATTCAGCGCCGCGCGGGTCTGGACCTTTATCGACGAACAGATGCTGACCTCGGCGAGTGGTTTCTTTTTCGAAGTTGGCCAGCGTTTGTTCCTGATCACCAGCCGGCACGTGCTGTCTGACGAGGACAGCGCGCACTATCCGAACCGCATCGAGATAGAAGTGCACACGGCGGCGGACAATCTCGCCGCCTCGACCGGCTTTTCCATTCCGCTTTATCGCGATCGCAAGAGCGTCTGGCGCGATGGGCGCGACAGCGATGGCGTGGTTGATGTCGCCGCCATCGAAATCGAACGCGAGGCGCTGCCGGTCGGTGCGCTCGTGCACGCCTTTACGCCCGCCCACCTGCCGGGCGCAGTCGATCACATCGAGATCGGATCATCGCTGCTGGTGGTGGGCTTCCCGCTTGGCTTTCATGATTCGCTGCATCACATGCCGGTAGTGCGACAGGCTGTGCTGGCCTCAGCTTTCGGCCTGCGTTTCGACGGCCACGGCTATTTCCTGACCGATGCGCGTACCCATCGTGGCACCAGTGGCGCGCCGGTGGTGATGCGGGTCCCCGATCACGCCAAGCGTTTCGGCGCACTGCCATGGTTACTGCTCGGCGTGCATTCGTCGCGGGTCGATATCGGTTCGCGGGATCTGGAGCTGGACGAGGCCTTGGGCCTCAATTGCGCCTGGTACAGCAGCATTCTGCCGACCTTGGTTGGGCCGCGG
>JANLSI010000218.1:0-3308 GCA_031362345.1 Pseudomonadota bacterium | reverse complement strand
CCCCGCGGACGCGCACTTCGCCTCCACAGGAGCGATCGATGAAGAGCGGAGCTAGCCACCGAGCGCGAATCCAGAGCCCCGCTCAGCTGCTGTGTTTCGCGCTGTTGACTTTGCTTACGATCGGAGCCGTGTTCTCGTCAGGAGTCCTTGGACAGCCAGACCAAGCTAAGTCCACGGGCGACTCCGCGGCCTTCCTGGCAACACTCAGCCAGGAAGAACAGGCCTGGCTGAGCGCTCATCCGGTGGTTCGTGTGGCGCACGATCCTGGCCGACTGTCCGCAGGTCGAAGTCGCCCACCACGGCAATGTGGTGCCGTGGTTGATGGCGGCCAAGGTGCTGTTACACAACGGCTGCACGACGGCGGTCGAGGCCAGCGTGCTCGACACACCGGCGGTCAGCTATATGCCGGTCACGTCCGAGACTTATGATTACCACTTGCCCAATGGCCTGAGTCATTGCGCGGCCACGCCGGCAGCGGTGCGTGAGCACCTCGCCGCGATCCTCGCTGGGCGCCGCGGCCTGGTGGATGCGGCAGTGCGCGAGCGCGTGTTCGGTCGCCACCTGGCGGCAACCCGCGGTGCTTTGGCCTGCGATCGGGTGCTGGATGTATTGATCGCGGGCGGTTATGCCGAGCGCGCGCCCCAAGGTCCGGGTGTGTTGCCCTGGCTGAAGGCCTGGCTGACCGGTAACATCCGTACCGTGGTCAAGCGCATCAACGGCCTGCGGCCCCACCATCGCAACAGTGCCGCCTACCATGCGCACCGGTTCCCGGGTGTGACGGTGCCGGAATTGAACGCTCGCATCGCGCGCTTCGGCGCCGAACTCGGGCGCTTTGGTGGCGTGCGGGCCGAGGCGCGGTCGCCCTATGTTTTTCACATCCACAACCTTGGGGCCACGACCCGCAACGCGGGGCCGGACGTCTCGCGGGTCAGCGCGGCATCGCCGTCGCACAGCAAGCATGAAGGAGCAGGACAGTGAGCCAGCGACCGCACCCCCGCGTCGTAGCCGAAATCGGCTGCTACCATATAGTCGAGATGTCGATCGCTCGCGTTCTGATCGAATCCTCCGCGCGTTTCGACATGGCCGACTTCGTCAAGTTTCAGAAGCGCTGCAATCGCGAGTTGCTGACGGCCGAAGAATACGCTGCGCCCCATCCCAATCTCTCCAACAGCTATGGCGAGACCTATGGCGCCCATCGCGAATTCCTTGAATTCGATCCCGACCAGCATCGCCAGCTCATGCGCTGGTGCCAGGAGTTCGGCATCGGCTATTCGACTTCGGTCTGGGACATGACCTCGGCGCGCGAAATGGTGGCCTTGCATCCCCCCATGTTGAAGGTGCCGTCGGCCTGCAATCTGCATTTCGAGATGCTGGAATTCCTGGCCCGTGATTATGGCGGTGAGATTCATGTCTCGATGGGCATGACCACGCCCGCCGAGCAGGAAGAAATCGTCGCGCTGCTCGAACGTCTGGAAGTGCAGCAGCGCGTGGTGCTGTACGCCTGCACCTCAGGCTATCCGGTGCCCTTCGATCAGGTCTGTCTGCTCGAAGTCGCGCGTCTGCGCGAGCTCTATGCCCAGCGCGTGAAAGATATCGGCTTTTCCGGCCACCATCTCGGCATTGCAGTCGACGTGGGGGCGGTGACCTTGGGCGCGAACTGGGTGGAACGGCATTTCACCCTCGATCGGACCTGGAAGGGCACCGACCATTCGGCCTCGCTGGAGCCCGATGGTCTGCGCAAACTGGTGCGCGATGCCCGCGCGGTGGCGACCGCACTGACCTACAAGCCGACCGCCATCCTCGCTATCGAGGCGCCGCAGCGGGCCAAGCTTAAGCGCCTGCCCGGAGTGCATCTGCGCTGATGCGCTGGCTCGCCCTGCTGCCGCTGCGCGGTGGCTCGAAATCTATTCCAGGCAAGAATCTGCGCAGCATGGCCGGCCGCCCGCTGTATGCCTGGAGTCTGCAGGCGGCGCTGGATTCCGCGTGTTTCGACGCGGTCTATGTCGCGTCCGACTCGGCGGCGATTCGCGATGATGTACGCGCACGCTGCGGCCCACGGGTGACGGTTATCGAGCGCGCGGCCGAGAACGCCACCGACACCGCGAGCAGCGAGTCGGTGATGCTGGAGTTTGCGGCGCAAGTCGACTTCGACGTGCTGGCCCTCATCCAGGCCACCTCACCCCTGACTTGCGCCGAAGATTTCCGCGCCGCGCGGGCGCGTTTCGAACGCGACGCACTGGACTCCCTGCTGACCGGTGTTGAATTGAAGCGCTTCTTCTGGCGCCATGATGGTGAGCCGCTCAACTATGATCCTGCACACCGTCCGCGCCGCCAGGACTTCGCCGGCACCGTGATGGAAAACGGTGCTTTCTATTTCACGCGTGCCAAGCTGCTGGCCGACACCGGCATGCGCCTCGGCGGGCATATCGGTGTGCACGTGATGGGCGAAGAATGCGCTGCCGAACTCGATGAACCTGCGGACTGGCCGATCATCGAAGCTCTGCTGCGCGCGCGCGTCGTGGCTGGAAGTGACATTCGTCTGCTGGTGGTCGATGTCGATGGCACCCTCACCGATGGCGGTATGTACTACGACGGCCACGGCGAAGCGCTCAAGAAATTCGACACCCGTGACGCCAAGGGCATGCTTCTGCTGCGTGACGCCGGCGTGCGGGTATGTGTGGTGACAGCTGAGACCAGCGCGGTGGTGCGGGCGCGCATGCGCAAGCTCGGCATCACCGATTATTTCCCTGGGGTGAAGAATAAACTGGCGTGGTTGCGCGAACACGGCGTGCGCTGGCAGATCGAGCCGGCACAGATGGCCTACATCGGCGACGACTTGAACGACCTTGAAGCGCTCAAAGTGGCAGGCCTGTCGTGCTGTCCGGCCGATGCCGTGCCGCAGGTGCGTCGCGCGGTCCGTTATGTGTGCTCTGCCGCCGGCGGCGCCGGCGCGGTGCGCGAAGTCTGTGATCTGATCCGCGCGCGCCTCGCGCCGGACCTAGAGGCGTGATTCAAAATGGAATGGCTGTCTGCCCCTGAAGCCTGGGTCGCACTCGCGACCCTGACTTTGCTCGAGATCGTCCTCGGCATCGACAACATTATTTTCATCGCCATCCTGGTCGGGCGTCTGCCACCCCATCAGCGCCAGCGCGCGCGTGTGATTGGTCTCGGTCTGGCGATGGGCACACGCATCATGCTGCTACTGCTGCTGACCTGGATCATGCGACTCAAGGCCACCCTGCTGACGGTGCTGGGGGTCGATCTATCGGGACGGGATTTCATCTTGATCGGTGGCGGCCTGTTCCTGC
>JANLSI010000360.1:0-4096 GCA_031362345.1 Pseudomonadota bacterium | reverse complement strand
TCCTGGATATTCGTGATCTTTCCGAAATTGCGTCCCAGATAATTGCCGACCTGCACGCGGTTGCCCGGCAGCGAGGTATAGCTGATGTTATCTAAGGTAGCTGCCGTCAATGCGCTTGAGAACAACGTGGTTAGGGCCAGCAAGCCGACCACGAGCGGTCCACGACCCGTATAACGCTCACGTTGCATCGGCGCTCGCCGGTTGCTCGTGAAAATATTGAGGCTGGTTTTGATACTCATCTTTTCGACCCCTTGTCTGGGTTATTCTTCGGACAACGCGAGTGATGCGGCGCGTTCCTGCCAGCGCCCTTGCGAGTCCTTGATGATTTCGCGGACGTCGATGCGATCTTCCTGGATATTCGTGATCTTTCCGAAATTGCGTCCCAGATAATTGCCGACCTGCACGCGATGCACAGTGCCGCCCTGATCTCTGACGATGGCCCACAAATCGTCGGTGCGCTCAAGCACGCCTACCATCCGCATCGCGTCGAGTTCGTAGGATTCGAGGTCCTCGCGGTTGTGCGTCTGGATCTCGTCGACATATTTCTGTTGTGCAGCGTCGACACCCTTCGTTTCCTTGTCCTTTTCAGGCTTTTCCTCCATGAAGGACTTGAAGGGATCACGCAGCCCCAGCTCAAGGGCCTGATACACGTAATGTTCATAGGGTTTGATAGGCGGCAGCGGCTCGATATTGCCACCTTTGCGCGCCAGCACTTCGTCCTTGTACTGCTCGAGGTCGGTCATGTCACTCGACACACAGCCCCCCGCCAACGCGATTACCGCGATGGCGGCGCAGACCCGAATAGGTCCAAATTTCAGCCCCGGCTTCATGATTAGGACCCCTCGCCTTCCTCATCGATGTAACGATAGGTTTTCGCTGTCGTCTGTAGAATGAGCCGGCCTCCGGTGGTCGGCGTGATCTTGATATCGTGGCTAGTGACGATGCGTGGCAGGTCAGAAATGCCGCTAATAAAAGTGCCGAACTGGTGAAAGTTGCCAATCACCCGGATTTCAATCGGTAGTTCGACATAGAAGTCGGCGGGCTGCTCGTTACCCGGCTTGAACAGATCGAACTCAAGCCCGGCGCCGAGACCCTGTTGGGAGATGTCGACCAGCAGTTCGGCGACTTCTGTTTTGTTCGGCAGGCGTTTCAGCAGATCGCCGAAAGTTTCTTTGATGTCTTCCAGTTGCTGCTTGAGAGCTGGCAGATTGGCAGCCTTTTTCTGCTTGCCTTCGAAAGCGATCTTGAGCTCGCCTTCCTTCTTCTGCTCTTCCGCGAGCTGCTGCTGCAAGGGGTCGATGTCATACCACCAGCCAAGGCCGATAATCAGACTCGCTACCAACAAAGCACCGGCAATCTTGACCGGCGCCGGCCAGCTGCCGATGTTCTGAAGATTGAGATTATTGAGATCCGACAATTTCATCAGAGTTGTTCCTCTTCCTCGCCATCCTTGCCGGACTTAGCCTTGGTCTGCTTGAGGGTCAGGGTGAAATCGGCGATGCGCTTGCCGTCCTCGGTCTTAGACTGAATGATCGAGAGCTTAGGGTCGTGTACCCATTGCGAGGCTTCGACGTTGCGCATGTAGTTCGAGACACGCGCGTTAGATTGCGCGATGCCTTTGATGGTGACCTTGTCGCCGGATTGGGCAAGTGAGGTCAGGTATACGCCGTCGGGCAGTGTGGACACCAATTCGTCGAACAGATGCACGACGATCGGGCGGCTGGTTTGCAGGGTTTCGATGGCCTTCATGCGCGCGATCAGGTTTTCCTTCTCCTTTTCGAGCTGCTTAATTTCTGCGATTTTCGTGTCGAGAAGCTTGATTTCCGCAGTCAGGAAATTGTTGCGATGCTGCTGCTGTTCGATTAGCGCGTTGAAATATAGATGGATGATGAGCCAGACAGCCAAGGCGGCGACTGCGCAGACGCCAAGCATTGACAGATATTCGGTACGCCGCTGTTTGCGGAGTTCTTCGCGCCAGGGGAGGAGGTTAACGCGCGGCATCAGTCGAAACTCCTCAATGCCAGTCCGCATGCGATCATCAAAGCGGGCGCATCGTTGGCGAGCGCCTCAGCTTTGACCCGCGAAGAAACGGACATGTTCTTGAACGGATTGGCGACCGTCACCGAGGTGTCGATCTTGGATTGAATGAGCTTGTCGATGCCTTCAATCGACGCGCAGCCGCCGGCTATTACGACGTGGTCAACCGCGCCGACCTGGCTCGATGAATAAAAGAACTGCAAGGCTCGATTGACCTCCTGGGCCATCGACTCCATAAACGGCTGCAGCACTTCGGGCTGGTAATTGTCAGGCAGTCCGCCTTGGCGCTTGGCGAGGCCGGCTTCTTCATAGGAAAGGCCGTAGCGGCGCTGGATTTCGTCGGTCAGTTGACGCCCGCCGAACGATTGCTCGCGAGTGTAAATAATTTTGGAGTCTTCCAGCACGCTTAGCGTCGAGGTGGTAGCGCCGACATCCATCACCGCTACGACGTGGGAATCGGCGATGAGTTCGTTGCCTTCGACCAACAGGCTCATGGCGTTTTCAAGGGCGAAGGCTTCCACGTCCACCACTTTGGCGTTCAGGCCGCCCACACCGAGCGCCGCGACACGAATGTCGACATTGTCGCTGCGGGAAGCAGCGAGCATGACGTCGACCTTATCCGGCTCATGTTCCGAAGGCTGTAAAACCTGGAAATCGAGGCTGATTTCCTCAAGTGGGTAGGGAATGTACTGGTCAGCCTCGATCTGAATCTGGCTCTCCATGTCTTCTTCGGAGAGTTCGGCGGGCATGGTAATGATCTTGGTGATGACGGCGGAGCCCGCGACCGCGCAGGCGGCAGTCTTGGTTTTGGCTCCGCTCTTGGCCACGGCGCGACGTATCGCCTCGCCGACGAGCTCAGCATCCGTTATATTCTTCTCTACCACGGAATTGGGCGGCAGTGGTTCCACCGCGTAACTCTCGACGCGGTAGCGACCGCCAGTACGCGATAGCTCAAGCAGTTTGACCGACGTAGAACTGATGTCGATCCCCAAGAGTGGTGCATTTGCGCGGCGAAAAAGAGACACCATATTTCCCTTTTGAATTAATCAGTTAGCTAGAGAAAATACATCGCAACCTTAGAAATCCGCGCTAACTATAGCCAACCGCCAACTGAAAAACAACATTAATTTTCTATAAAAACCAATAGAAATCGAACGTTACGCCTGTTTTTTAAAGTAAACATACATAATATATAGGCGTTTGCCGGCTCCTGCCCCCAACATGTTGCGTTTTTCCTTTTATAGCCTGTTGTTCATTCTCGTGCTTTGCATCGCCGCTGCGGCGGGCACCGTGTGGTACATCCTGCCTCAGCTTCCACCCGTCGAATCTTTGAAAGAAGTCCGGTTACAAACGCCGCTCAAGGTTTTATCTAGCGACGGGCTGTTGATCGCTGAGTTTGGCGAAAAACGCCGCAATCCCATCAACATCGAGGATGTACCGCCGCTGCTCAAACAGGCCTTCATCGCCGCCGAAGACGATCGCTTCTACCAACATCCGGGTGTCGATTGGATGGCTATCGTGCGCGCGGTAGTCGGACTGGTATCCACCCACGAAAAGAAACAGGGCGGCAGCACCATCACTATGCAGGTGGCGCGCAATTTCTTTCTGTCGCCGGAAAAAACCTACGAGCGCAAGCTGAAAGAGGTAGTACTGGCTTGTGTCATCGAGAGCGAGCTCAGCAAAGACGAAATCCTTGAGCTCTATCTGAATAAGATCTTTCTGGGGCATCGAGCTTATGGCGTAGGCGCTGCCGCGCAGGTCTATTACGGCGTGACGCTCGACAAGCTCGACCTCGCCCAAATTGCCATGATCGCCGGCTTGCCCAAGGCGCCCTCGCGCAATAATCCGATTACCGACCCCGCGGCGGCGCGCGATCGTCGCAGCTATGTGCTGGGCCGCATGTTGAAACTCGGCTACATCGACCAGACGCAGTATTCGGCAGCGGTCGACGCGCCGGTCAATGCCCAGTGGCACGGTCAGGCGGTCGAAGTGCCGGCGCCGCACGTCGCCGAGATGGTGCGCGATTTCATGCTCAGTAAGTATGGCGACGCGGCTTATA
>JANLSI010000329.1:0-2573 GCA_031362345.1 Pseudomonadota bacterium | reverse complement strand
CGCCAGGCGCTCGACTTCTTCGAGAAACGGTAAGGCGGCTGGCGCACTGTGCCACTCGTCGATGATCGCCGTCGCGATGCGCCGGTAGTCGCCGCTGTCGTCGATGAGCATGCTCAGGCCGAAATGCCAGATGTCGACGATTTCCAACACCACCTGAGGAAAGTCCGGGGTCGAGTGCTTCCACCATTTCCAGCCGCCATAGTGCTCCATGAGCTCGGCGCATTCGATCCAGATGGCGCGGTACCACTCGCGCTCGCGCTGCCGCCAGTCGGCATCGACGTGACTGTTCATTTCGTTCTGCATGGCAAGCATCACGCGGGTCTTCTCGATCATCGCTTGGTGTTCGTTCATGGCTCATTCCCGGCATTCTTGACCAGCTCGCGAGTATAGCCTGCAGCCCCGATGGCCGGGCGCTTCAGCGCGTCGCGAAAAAGGCCTGTACGTCGGACAGCTGCTCGGTGACAGGCATCGGCGGCAGCGAGTTGAGAAAGGCACGGCCATAGGATTTACGCCGCAGGCGTACGTCACCGATCATCAGCACGCCGTGGTCGGCGACATCGCGGATCAGCCGTCCTGCGCCTTGCTTGAGGATGGTAATCGCGTCCGGCAGGGTCAAGCGGGTGAAGGGGTTGTCACCGGCCGCCGCAATCGACGCGCTACGCGCCCGTGCGACCGGATCGTCGGGCACACCGAAGGGCAGCTTGTCGATGATCACCAGCGACAAACGCTCGCCGCGCACGTCGACGCCTTCCCAGAAGGTCGCAGTGCCGAGCAGCACCGCGTTGTCAGTGGTCTGGAATCGGCGCAGCAGTTCGCTGCGCGGTGCCTCGCCCTGGATCAGCAACGGATAGTCGAGCTCGGCGCGCAGCATGGCCGCACACAGATCGAGCGAGCGATAGCTGGTGAATAGGAAAAAGGCGCGGCCGCGACTGGCCGCCAGTACCGGCAATGCGGCGTCCACCAGTTCGCGCTCGAAGTCGTCCATACGCGGCTCGCGTTTGAGCGGCGGAATATAGAGCAGCGACTGCTTGGCGTAGTCGAAAGGACTGGCCCACAGTGCCTGACGTGCGTGCCGAATGCCGAGCGCGCTCAGGAAATGATCGAAGCGGCCTTCGACCGCGAGGGTGGCCGAGGTCATGATCCACGCTGCCTGCGAACTGTCGAGATGGCCGGCAAACTCCGAGGCGATCGACACCGGCGTGTCGTAAAACGTGAAATTGCGCAAGCCGACGTCGACCCAGCGCACCCGCTCTTCGTCAACCGCCGCGCTGAAGCCAGTCCAGCGCGCGCGCAGATTCTGCATGCGCTCGCTGCAATTGGCGAGCAAGGTGCCGCGCGCGGCGGCCAGTTCCAGATACTCGGCTAGCGTCGCGAGCGCCTCGTCAAAGGCTGGGATGGCCTCGGCCATACCCCGCAGCTCGCGCAGATTTGCCCAGTCACTGCGCCGCGCCGCGCCGCCCAGTGCGTGGCGCAGCATGGCGAGCGCCACATCGAGCGCGGCCAGCGCGACCTTCAGCGCGGGCATATCCGGCGCTTCGTCGTCGGCGCCGACGCGCACGTCGCGACTCAGGCTCGCGACCTGCTGCGCCGACAGGCTGTAACTGAAAAAAGTCGAAGCGATGTCCGGTACTTTGTGCGCCTCGTCGACAATGATCGCATCGGCGTTAGGCAGCAGCTCGGCGAAGCCGGTCTCGCGCAGCATGAGGTCGGCGAACAGCAGATGATGGTTGACTACCACCACATCGGCCGCCGCCGCCGCGCGTCGCGCACGCACCACGAAGCAATCGTCGAAGCGCGGACAGTCCTGACCCAGACAGTTATCAGTGGTCGAAGTCACCACCCCGCGCAGCTGCGGGTCGTCGTCCAACATCCGCACTTCTTCCAGATCACCGCTGGCACTCTGCGCGGCCCAAGCTTGCATGGCCGCCAGCAATGGCAACCGGCGCGGGTCGACCTCGGCGCCTGTTGCGGCGCGCTCCAGGCGATACAAACAGACGTAGTTCTGGCGGCCTTTGAGCAGGGCGATATCGCTGTCCGTCCCCAGCGCCCGGCACACGATCGGCAGGTCGCGGTGAAACAGCTGATCCTGCAGGGTCTTGGTGGCCGTCGAGATGATGGTCTTCAGACCCGACGTGAGCACCGGCACCAGATAGGCGAAGGTTTTGCCGGTGCCGGTACCCGCTTCGCACACCAACACTTCACGTCGCGCGAGCGTGGTGGCAATCACACTCGCCATTTCCTGCTGCACGTCGCGCGGCTGAAAACCTTGCAGCTCGCGCTCGAAAGGCCCGCCAACGCCGAGCAGCATGGCACTGCTGACGGCGGGCGCACGATCGTCAGCGCTGCGGCGCGGACTCAACGTGGACCGGTGTCGGCCGCGTCGTCACGGCGCCACAGACAACGGCCGATCATCTTGAAGCGGCCGACCGATACCGTGCCGCGTTTGTTCGGTGTGGCCTCGGCCAAGGCCGCTTCCAGTAGCGCGCGGTGCGCCTCGTGGATCTCGACCGGCTCGTAATTTTCGTCCATCAAGACCAGCAAGACGACGTCCCAGTCTTTATCCAGCTTGAGCT
>JANLSI010000317.1:0-1997 GCA_031362345.1 Pseudomonadota bacterium | reverse complement strand
GCCGAGCGCACTGGAAGTCATCGACGACAGTCAGGCCCACGCCGGTCATGTTGGTGCGCTAACCGGCAAAGGCCATTTCCGCGTGCTGATAGTGGCGCCCTGCTTTGCCGACATCGCGCCTTTGCAGCGCCATCGCATGATCTATTCCGCACTCGATGCGCTGATGAGCTCCGATATTCATGCCCTCAGCATCGACGCCCGCGCGCCCGAACAGGCCTGAAAAACGCTCCTTGCGCGACGCTTCGCCAAAACTAGTCTGCATGAACCCGACCCTAGAACTCGCCTGTGCTCTAATCGCCTGTCCGTCTGTTACGCCGGCCGATGCCGGCTGCCTCGATATGATCGAAGCGCGACTGCGGCCGCTGGGCTTCGACTGCACGCGCCTGCCCGCAGGCGAGGTCGACAATCTGTGGGCAGTGCGCGGCACGCACGGCCCGTGCCTGGCCTTCGCCGGCCACACCGACGTCGTGCCACCGGGTCCCCTAGGTGCCTGGACCCGCCCCCCCTTCGAACCGGTCGTCGCCGACGGCAAGCTGTGGGGTCGCGGCGCGGCCGACATGAAAGGCAGTCTGGCGGCGATGGTAGTAGCGGTCGAACGCTTCGTCGCACAGTCACCGAACCACGCCGGTCGCATCGCCTTCATGCTGACCTCCGACGAAGAAGGTCCGGCCACCGACGGCACCGTGCGCATCGTCGAACATCTGCGTAACAAGGGCATCAAACTCGACTGGTGCATAGTCGGTGAGCCGAGCAGTCATCGGCGTTTGGGGGATACGGTGCGGGTTGGGCGACGGGGCTCATTGAATGGAAGGCTGATCGTGCACGGCGTGCAGGGGCATGTTGCCTATCCCGAACGGTCCGACAATCCAGTGCATCGCGCGCTGGGCGCATTGACTGAACTCGCGACGCGGCGCTGGGATGACGGTAACGCGTTCTATCCGCCGACCTCGTTTCAGATCTCGAACGTGCATGCCGGCACGGGCGCCGAGAACGTCATTCCCGGCAGTCTCGACGTGTGGTTCAACTTTCGCTACTGCACCGAGCAGACGGCCGAGTCATTGAAGACCGCCGTGCATGAGGTGTTTGACCGTCATGCGGTGCGCTATGACCTGGTGTGGCATTTGTCCGGCGCGCCGTTCCTGACAGCCGGCGGCAAGCTAGTCGAAGTAGTGCAGCGCGTATTGCGCGAGCGGTTGAATATCGAGCCCGAGTTGTCGACCGGGGGTGGGACTTCTGATGGGCGGTTCATTGTGCCTTTAGGGGTGGAAGTTGTAGAGCTTGGGCCGATCAATGCCAGCATTCATCAGATTGATGAGTGCGTGGAGGTTGAGGAGTTGGAGAGCCTGGCGGGGGTTTATGCCGCGTTAGTCGCGGAGATGCTCGGCTCATGAGATCTCTGCCGACCGCCTAGGTGTGCCGGCTCCGCCCCGGCAGTGTTCCCCTGATTCGCGACCAGAGCGAAGGTTTCGCCGCCGCTACGTAAGTGCCCTGTCCCGGGCATTACTTTTAGTAAGGGTCAGACAATGAGGAGGCAAGCGCGGTCTGCATTGCTTCCAAAGCTTGCACGGAACTTGCGGTGTGTTTGTGGCCCATCCCCAATACTTTGATCCGTCCCTCGACGGCCAAGCGCATGGTTTGCGCAGCCGACTCCCGCTGACCGAGCTTCCGCAGCGTGTAGGCAAGGTTGTTCATGCTCGTCAACGTATCGGGGTGCTCATCGCCCAGCAAGCGCTCGGCCGCAGCCAAGCAGCGTTCCTCGACCAGACGTGCCGCACCGTAGGCGCCCCTCGCTGTATGAAATCGTCCAAGACGCAGCCCGAGCGCTACGCCGCTCGGGTGGAGCGTTGTATGCAAACCCTGCGCCTGGGCGACATCAAACATGAGGGCGCCATGGCTGCGGATATCGCCCGCACTGGCCAAACGCTCGGTCAAGGCCGCCACAACCCGGGCATCTAGTCCGTCCACATCCAGTGCCAGCCACGACCGCGCCACGCAAG
>JANLSI010000280.1:0-1816 GCA_031362345.1 Pseudomonadota bacterium | reverse complement strand
CTACACAATCCGGTGCGCATCGCCGAAGACACGGCGACGGTCGATCTGTTGTCCAACGGCCGTTTCGACCTCGGCGTGGGCCTGGGCTATCGCCGCAAGGAATTCGCCGACCAAGGCATCTCTCACACAGAACGCGGTGCACGTCTGAACGAAGGCATCGCCCTTATCCAGCGTCTATTGTCCGACGAGCAAGTGACCTTTGACGGCAAGTTCAGTCATCTCAAAGAAATCCGCATCGTGCCGCCGGCACTGCAGCGTCCGCATCCGCCGATCTGGATCGGCGCCGTTGCGCCGAAGGCCATCGAACGCGCCGCCAAGATGGGCTTTCACTTCCAGGTCGTCGGCCCGCCCTCGTTGGTCGAGCACTACGACGCCTGTCTGACGGCCGCCGGCCGCAATCCGCAGGAATATTCGACCGCCCAGCTGCGCTGGGTGCATGTCGCCAAGAGTCGCGAACAGGCCTGGGAATCGTGCGCGCAGTCGCTGCACTACACGGCGACCTGCTACGCCCAATGGTTTGCCGAAGCCAACGACAAGCCCGGCGACGACCAGGCGGTGCACGGCATTCCGTCGGTCGAGGAGATCGTCAGGCAGCAGCAGTTCAATGTGTTTGGCGAAGAAGCCCTGGTCGGCACACCGTCCGATGTACGCGCGCTGATCGCCGACTACATCAAGCGCGGTCGCGTCACCCACCTGGTGTGCGGCATGGCACTGTCGGGGCTCGCTCCGCATCTGATCCGATCGAGCATGGAGATGTTCGCCAAGGACGTCATGCCGGCCTTCCGCAAGTAAGCGCCAT
Source organism: Pseudomonadota bacterium (assembly GCA_031362345.1). Lineage (GTDB taxonomy): Bacteria > Pseudomonadota > Gammaproteobacteria > JADJYF01. The sequence continues at coordinate 1,017 of JANLSI010000280.1, read as the reverse complement.
TAGGCCCGTCGCTGGCCATTGACGGCGACGCCGCTCAGGCGCCCATCTCCACTTCCAATTGGTCGATCACCAGGCCGGCGCGGATCGCCTCGGTCGTGACACGGAACTGCTGGGGCTGCACGGTCTGGCTGAAATCGCATAGCGACAGGAAATGGGTCGCATACCACATCGCTTTCATTTCAGCCGCGATCAGCGCTTGCTTGCCGAAGAACGCCTCGTTGGGACCGAACACACGATGCTTCAGCCCCAAGCGCTTGGCGGCCATGTCGTTGGCGACGATCGAGCGTGCCGCGCCGACACTCACCAGTTCGACCTGGGCGCCATTGCAGGTGGCGACGTTCAAGGCCAGGTAGCGCTTGAGCTTGTCCTGCCAGTAAGGGTCTTTGAAACGCGCGAAAGGATCGAAAATCAAGAGGCGCACCGCGCTTTTCCCATCGATCTGGCGGGCCCACACACCGGGCAGCAGGCAATTGGCTGGCACATGGTTGAAATGACGCACCATGGTCGCATCGTCACTCGCGCCGCTTTCACAGCCAAAGTGCGCGACCATGAAGCTGGTCTGCGGGTTGGCCCGCGCATGACTCAGGAAGGTCGCGACGTGGGGTGCCAGGGCACCGAAACTCATAAGCTTGCCATCGCTGTCGCGATAGGGAATGGCGTAGGCGTGACCACTGGCGCCACTACACACTGCGCAGTCGGCGTCGAATAGACGCTGCGCGAGCGCGGCCGAGTCGCGCGAAAAATCACCACTCATGTCGGCGCCGAACACATAGATGGGCTCGCTCGGCTGCGAGCGCAGAGAAACTTGGGCGGCGGGTGTGGCCATATCGGTACCTGTCAACTGTTGGCGGCGCGAGTGGGCGTGGCCGGCCGGATTTGCAGGCCGTAACCCCTAGCAGCCTGTCGGACTTAGGATGAATCTGCTGCGGCGGCAGGACAGCGGTCCATATGTGCGCGCCTTCTCGTTAAATAGCCCCGCTATTCGCCTCGAATGCGCGCACATCTGTCCTCGCTCTC
>JANLSI010000207.1:0-2859 GCA_031362345.1 Pseudomonadota bacterium | reverse complement strand
AATGAGACGGCCGTCGATGGTGGAGATGATCAACTTGCCCTTGTAATAGGCCGGGCCGCGATTGGAGTCCCACATGATGCGCAGGCGATCGCCGGCATGTTCGATGGTCTTCGGATCGTATTCCCACAGCAGCTTGCCGGTGCGGGCATCGACCGCGCGAGCGACGCTGAACGAGCCGGTGAAATACAGTACGCCATCGACGACCAAGGGTGTGGCGGTCAGCGAGCGATCCTTGGGCAGTTCCATCACCCATTCCACGCCGAGGCGTTTAACGGTGGCGGTATTGATCTGGTCGAGCGGACTGTAACGCTGTTCGGAAAAATTACGTCCGTAGGCGGGCCAATTGGCGCCGTCGCCGTCGACACTGAGCAGTTTGTCGTCGACCACCGCATCGACTGCATACGCGTTCAGTGCGGCGGTGAGCAACACGGCTGCCCACGCGCGGTGAATTAAGGCCATCGGGTGTTCTCCCCTTGAGATAGTGTTGTTGGAATTCAGTGCCGCGTGTCCGCATCAGCAATTGCAGCGGCCTGGCACGCCCCTAATATAGAACGCGACAAGGCGCGACAGTGTGCCTGCGCTGATGCTATCCAGTAGCCAGCCAGCGTCCATCACACAATCGATAGGCAATCTCCCCATGCAGCCGTCATGAACATCCGCAGCGAACTTTTCTCCCTCGCCGCACGGGTTGCCGCCGCGCTGCCTCTGCCGCCCGTCTCCGACGCACTGATCGCCGATCCCCATCCGAGGCCGGAAGGTGACCCGGAGTTCGGCCTGCTGGCACTCGCCGATGGCTGCGCCGGCCTATATTACGCATCGCTAGGCGCCAGCCAGACAGACATGCCGGCCCGCTTCCCGCCCGACGGGCTACGCGGGCGCGCGGCCATTGATCTTGCCCGCTATGTGCTGGGCGATGACGACGGCACCCGCTCGCTCGGCATCGCCGCCCTCAATGCCATCACCGAATACGTTTATCGCGCTGCGAACTTCGCGCCAGCGGCGGCCACCGATTCATTTGGCGGCGTGGTGCTGGCGCCGGGCGACCAGCTCGGCATGATTGGGCATTTCCCGCCGCTGGCGCGGCGTGCCCGTGCGCTCGGCATTCCAACCCGCATCGTCGAACGCAAAGCCCATATGGTGACCAGCGCGCCGGACTTCGAAATCTCGCTCAACCCGCGCGTGCTGCGCGACTGCAACAAAATCATCTGCACTGGCGCGACCCTGTTGAATGACAGCTTCGACACCATGCTCGAGTATTGCGCGGCTGCCGAACAAGTCGCCCTGGTCGGTCCGACCGTAGGCTTTTTTCCGGACGCGGTGTTCGCACGTGGCATCGACATCGTCGCTGGCACGCGGGTGCTGGACACTGCCCGCGCGCACAGCTGTCTCGCCGCTGGTGCCAAGCTCGGCGACTGTGGCCTGCGCACCGTGCTACGACGCAGTGAATACCCCGGCTTCGATACGCTGCTGGCGCGCGCGGTCAGCACCCTGCGCTCACTCTCGCGTTAGCCGCGAATTGCGCACGCGACAGGGCCATCTCAGCGACGGCCCGGATCACCGGATGCGGTGATATGATTGCGCCGCCATGCGGGACGGTAAGGCCATCGCGGCAGCGCCAAGGGCGGTGCGCGCGCTAAGCGCCGAGGCCCGCGCCGCCGAGACAATGTGCGCCCGGTGCTCAGCACCTGGCGCCCTGACTGACAATGACTTTCTAGAAAATCGCGACAACCCGCATGTCCACCATCGACCTTTGCGTGCCGGCAACTTTGTCATGAAGCGTGCCTTCCAGCGTATCTACGAGGGGGTAGTCATCGAGCGCCCGGCACTGGCACTGATCCTCCTGCTGCTGCTACTCGCCGCCGTCGCAAGCGGGGTGCCGAAATTCCGTCTCGATGCTTCGGCCGATTCCCTGCTGCTCGAAAGCGACCCCGACCTCAAACAATTTCGCGATCTGGCCAAACGCTATCGAAGTCGCGAATTCCTGTTCATGACGGTGACACCCAAGCAGGCACTGCTGGGCAAGGACAGCTTGTCGCTGATCCGCGCGCTGCGCGACGAGCTCAAGGCCTTAGCGACGGTTGAATCGGTGACCACGGTACTCGACGTCCCGCTGGTCAAGAACGTCAGCGGTGGCCTGACCAAGGTGGTGTCGAACTACCGCACCGTTGACGCGCCGGACCTCGATGCCACCAAGGCCCTGGACGAGCTGACCCACAGTCCGCTGTATCGCAACATGGTGGTGAGCGCCGACGGCAAGACCACCGCCATCCGCATCACGCTCAAGCCGCCACCGGATAATTTCGCCGAGCTGCAATACGAACGCGGGGAACTGTTGTATCGCCGCGCCCAGGGTCACGCTAGTGCGACCGAGCGCGACCGTCTGGGCGAAATCGAACCGCGCTACCAGGCACTGAAGGACGGCGTCGACGCCGCCAACCACGCTACCGTCGAGCAATTGCGCGCAGTGATGCGCGCCCACAGCGACACTGCCGAATTGCATCTCGGCGGCGTGGCCATGATCGCCGACGATATGATCGGCTATGTGCGCAGCGACATCGTCGTGTTTGGCACCGCCTCTTTTCTGCTGACCATCGCTATGCTCGGCTACATCTTCCGCGAGTTCCGCTGGGTCGTGATCCCGGTGCTGAACTGCGCCTTCATTACGCTCGGCATCCTCGGCGTGCTCGGCCTGGTCGGCTGGAAGCTGACGGTGATCTCGTCGAACTTCCTGGCCTTGACCCTGATCCTCGCCATCTCGATCAATATCCATCTCATCGTGCGCTACCGCGAGTTGTACCGCGAACGCCCCGAACTCGGTCACCGCGACCTGGTGCGAGAGACCGCGCGCGATATGGCGAG
>JANLSI010000265.1:0-11885 GCA_031362345.1 Pseudomonadota bacterium | reverse complement strand
ACGTCAAGGATGGCGGATTTCAGCAGCAGATGAGTCTGTTCGTCCAGCCACAGTCGATAAGCATAGCGATCGGATGAGTGCAGAGTTACCGCGACGATGAGTGCGGCACGACCAGCGACGCAGTCCTTGCCATCAAAAGCGAAAACGTAGCTAGTCCGCAGTTTATCGACCGGTGCAGAAAAACCGATGCCGATAATGTCCCGCGGTGGATTTTTGTCGGGCGCGGCGCCCTCTTCGTCTGCCGACAGACAGGTCACCATTGAGCCGTTACGGATCACCTCGCGGGCCGGGCCCGAGAGCGAGATCAAACGTTCGGTTTCAGTGTCGTTGGCGTAACGATGAATGACCCGCATGCTCTCCAGTTGCTCCGCGCGTTGATAGACGAAGATGCCGTCGTAGTTGAGGGTGCGAGTCGCGTCGTGCATGACGGCTAAGGCCGTCTCGGCGGTCTCGTCGGCGTTAGCGGCTGCGCAAAACAGTGCCACCGCCAACACCCACCCTGCGCGCACTGTGGCGCGGCCGCTAGTGTGTTTCGTAACCAACAATGCGGACATAGGGATGGACACCAGGCGTGCGCTGCCGAGCCCGCTGCTCGTTAAAATTAGTGAGATAGGGATTCATGCGCTGCTGCGCTTCGTCGGCCTGCACAATAGTGGTTTGATTGACTGGGGTGGTCGAGGATAGGTCGTCGCGGATGTTGCCCGCTAGCACGATGTTCTCTGTCTTGGCGGTGGCGGGCAGCGTAGCGAAGCCACTCGGCGTGGAATTTTGCGGCGCCGGCGGCGAGATGATCAGGGCGACCGCCGCCAGCGCAGCCGCTGCGGCGAGACCGACACCGGTGCGCGACAGGCGACGCCGCGCCGGGCCGGGAAATGCGACTACGTTATCCGCCGGGAGGCGCGCCGCCGGTGCCGTGCCGCGCAGGGCGTCGCCGATCAAGTGATAACGCCCCCAAATCGCCCGTGAATCAGATTCGGCCAGCAATTGCTCGATCGCTTCGCGACTGGCATCGGCTGGCAGTTCGTCGTCCATTAGGGCTGATAGCTGTTCGTCATTCATGGTCCCGCACCTCGTCAATCTTCCAGCAGCGGTTTCAATCGCAGGTCGACGGCTTCGCGCGCTCTGAAAATGCGCGAGCGCACCGTCCCAATCGGGCAGTCCATGGCCGTTGCAATCTCCTCATAGCTCAAACCGTCGATTTCTCGCAGCATGATGGCGGTGCGCAAATCGTCCGGCAATTTTTCAATCGCGTCGATCACTGTTAGGCGTATCTCTTCAGTGAGCAACAGGCGCTCCGGCGTCTCGAGCGTGGCCTGCAGGTCCTCGATTTCAAACTGCTCGCCATCCTCGTTGCTGCCCAGGTCGACATCGCTCGGACGACGCGCGGCGGCCACCAAGTGGTTCTTTGCGGTATTGATGGCGATGCGATACAGCCACGTGTAGAAGGCGCTCTCGCCGCGAAAATTGGCCAGCGCCCGGTAAGCCTTGATGAACGCGTCCTGCGTAACGTCCAAGGCATCGGCGGGCTCGCGTACATAGCGCCCTACGAGCTTGACGATACGATGCTGGTATTTGAGTACCAGCAGGTCGAATGCAGTCTTGTCACCATGCTGTACCCGTGCCACCAATTCGGTATCGGTAATGCTGTCGCCCATCGTCACACTAAGCCTGTATCATGGCGCAGGCGCCGGGCGCAAACTCAAATCGGTTGACCATCAGGGGCTGGGTAAGTTCGTGATTGGACAGGATCGGGCCGGGCACGAATTTTAGCAAGCTCAACCGCAGACCAGGCCACGTCGGAGACCGACGATGTGCTGAGATTGTCTGCATGACTCAAGGTGCTGCGCCAAGTTCCGCCGTGCCTTCTTTGGGAACACCGAATGGCCCGATCGGAATCCTGCGATGTCATGGTCATCGGCAGCGGCGCTGCCGGGCTCTCCCTGGCACTCACCCTCGCCGCGCGCCACCGCGTGGTGGTCCTGAGTAAAAACGAGGCCAGCGAAAGCGCCACGCTCTACGCCCAGGGCGGCGTGTCGGCGGTCATGGACCATGCCGATTCGATTGAGTCCCACATCGAAGACACGCTCATCGCGGGCGCCGGTCTGTGCCGGCGTGAAGCGGTGGAGTTCATCGTTCGCCGCGGTCGTGAGCGCATTGAATGGTTGCTCGCCCAGGGCGTGCCGTTCACCACCCGCACCTCGAAATCAGGCGCGGTCGAGGTGCATCTGACCCGCGAGGGTGGTCACAGCCATCGGCGCGTGGTTCATGCCGCCGACGCCACCGGCCGCGCTATCGAGACAACCCTGCTCCAGCGTGTCCGCGAGAACGCCAATATCACCCTGCTCGACCGTCATATGGCCATCGATTTGATCAGCTCGGGCAAGCTCGGACACGTCCCCGACCGCTGCGTTGGCGCCTATGTGTTGGACGTCGAGAATCAGCACGTCAAAACCATCGCTGCGCGCTGTTGCGTGCTGGCGACCGGTGGCGCCGGTAAGGTCTATCTCTATACCAGCAATCCCGACGTCGCGACCGGCGACGGTATTGGCATGGCGTGGCGCGCGGGCTGCGCGGTCGCCAATATGGAATTCGTGCAGTTCCACCCGACCTGCCTCTACCACCCCCAGGCCAAGACCTTCCTGCTGACTGAAGCCCTACGGGGCGAGGGCGGGGTGCTGGTGCTTGAGAACGGCGAACGCTTCATGCCGAAGTTCGATGCGCGCGCCGAACTTGCGCCGCGCGATATCGTGGCGCGCGCCATCGACCACGAAATGAAGCGCCTCGGTCTCGATTGCGTCTATCTCGACGTCACCCATAAGCCGCGCGACTTCATCCTCGAAAACTTCCCGACCGTCTATGAGGAATGTCGCAAATACGGCATCGACATGACAGTCGACGCGATTCCGGTCGTGCCTGCCGCTCACTATCTGTGTGGCGGGGTAGTGACCGATACCCAAGGTCGTACTTCCCTGCCGGGGCTCTACGCGATCGGCGAAGTGGGCTGCACTGGGTTACACGGCGCCAACCGCATGGCGAGCAACTCACTGCTGGAATGTCTGGTGATGGGCGATGCCGCGGCGGCCTCGATCCTGACGGCGCTGACGGTTAGCGAGCCGGTTATCGAGATTCCGATCTGGGACGAAAGCCAGGTCACCGATGCCGACGAAGAGGTGGTGGTCTCGCACAACTGGGACGAACTGCGGCGTCTGATGTGGGACTACGTCGGCATCGTGCGCACCACCAAGCGCCTGCAGCGCGCGCGGCGGCGGGTAGAACTATTGCATGCCGAGATCAGTGAGTTCTATGGCAATTTCCGCGTCACGGGCGATTTGATCGAACTGCGTAACCTGGTGCAGGTCGCCGAGCTCATCATCCGCGCTGCGCTCAAGCGACGCGAGAGCCGTGGCCTGCATTACACGCTGGACTATCCGGTCACCGATGACGCCAATTATCGTCGCGACACCGTGCTGCGCGCCGGTGATTTCAGCTAAGCGCACGGCCGCGGGGCAGCGATGAGCGCGACCGGCGAACTGTTCGGCAAGACCATCCTCATCACAGGTGCGAGCCGCGGTATTGGTCAGGCAGTGGCGCGCGCCGCAGCCACTGCCGGCGCCACTACGCTGCTCTGCGCGCGCGACGTGCCGGCCCTTGAGCGGCTGGCCGACACCATAGAGGCCAGCGGTGCGCCAGCACCGGTACTGGCCCCCATCAACCTCGAGACTGCAAGCCTGGCCGACTACGATGACCTCGCCGCGCTGATTGCGGCACGCTTCGGTGGCTTGGACGGCATAGTTTTCAACGCTGCAGCGGTAGGCGAACTCGCACCATTGGCGACTTATGACCCGCTGACCTGGGCACGGGTGTTTCAGGTCAACGTACACAGTGTGTTTCTGATGCTGCAGGCGATGCTGCCGCTAGTACTGAACACTCCGATGGCGTCGCTGCTATTTACCCTGGCCCCCGAGGGCATGCACGGTAAAGCCCATTGGGGGGCCTACGGGGCGTCCAAGTTCGCCCTGCGCGGACTGTTCGAAACGCTGGCCGCCGAGCATGCCAACAACCCTGCCCTGCGCATCAACGCCGTGCTGCCGCCACCGGTGCGCACCCGACTTCGCTACGCTGCCTTCCCGGGGGAGAACCCTGCGCATTTGGCCGAGGCCGAGCAACTTGCTTCCAGTTTCATCGAATTGCTCGGTCCGCGCGGTGCTAACAAGCGCGGCTGCATCGTGCTGCTCGCCGCCGGCGGTCGAGGACCTTAAGCGGCAAATGTTGCCGCATGGCTGAGGTTTTCTGCGACCAGCCGGCCAATCCGACTCCAACAGGCGTCAAAAATTTGACTCGAGGGCGAGCGAGGCACCCTCGATGGCGCGAAGCCGCGCGATTTGAACCATTGAATTATTCGATTTTCCGGCCGCGCCACGCCCATTCTCGCTTGCGCGGGACGAGTAGTGCCAATTGGCACAGATTTCGCACTAATGTTTCCGCCTAACTCGGGATCTGGCGGGTAACGAAAGCGATGAGCACACCGATTAAACATGTCATTGGCGCCGAACCTTGGCGCAGTGGTGCCTTTGTCAACGAGATTCTGCCTTTTACCGCCGACAAGCAAAACGACAAAGATATCGTCTCCGATGCGACCAAGCTGCGCATCTCCAATGCCTTGCAGTCCAGTCTCCACACCCGCGATGTCATACGCGGCTTCGCCCGTGAAGTACGGCGCATGGTGCGCGGCGTGGCGGTACGATATCGGCACAGCGTGCAGAAGGTCTCGATAGACGACGGCGCGCGGGAGCTGAATACCTATACCTACGAGTTGAACCTGGTCGGCAGATCTCTGGGCGAAATTACTTTTTCACGTGCCAATGCTTTGAACAATTCCGAGCTACAGGTGCTGGAGGTGCTGCTCTGTACCCTCATCTATCCGCTGCGCAATTCCCTGCAGTACGAGCGCGCGCTGAAGATTGCACTCAAGGACCCGCTCACCGGCGTCAACAACCGCGCCATGCTGAGCGCCCAGCTCAAACATCACATCTCGCTAGCCCAGCGCCAGCTCTCGCCCCTGTCACTACTGATCATCGACATCGACCATTTCAAATCGGTCAACGATCGTTTCGGTCACATCGTCGGCGACGTGGTGTTGACCCAAATAGCCCACCAGATCGTGAAATGCACGCGCACTAGTGACGGCGTTTATCGTTACGGCGGTGAGGAATTCGTGGTTATTCTGCCTAATACTGCCACTGCCGGCGCGGAACTTCTGGCCGAACGCATTCGCGGCGAAATCGCGGCCATGCAGATCGAATCCCTGCCGCCGAAAGAACGTGTCACCGCCAGTCTCGGTGTCGCCCATTTCGTCGCGGGCGAGTCCCATGGAGAATTGATGCAGCGCGCCGACGACCTCTTGCTGATCGCCAAACGCCGCGGCCGCAATCGCGTGGTCGTGGCCGATCCTAGCTGGGAGCCGGCGGCGCCAGCCAGTCCGTAATCCGCGCCGGTTCGGCCAGCAGCGTTTCCAGCGCAGCTTCGTCTAGCACCGGGATACCCAGCGTCAGCGCCTTCTCAAGCTTGCTACCGGCTTCGGCACCGGCGATCACTAGGCTGGTTTTCTTCGAGACCGACGCCGCGACATGGGCACCCAGCGACTGTAACCGCAGCTTGGCCTCGTCGCGCGACCGCTTCGCCAAGCTCCCCGTCAAGACAAAAGTCAGACCCATGAAAGGCAGTTGTTCGGCGCGTGCGACTTCCACTTCGGGCCAGTGCAGGCCGCCTTCGTCGGCGGCGCTTAGTGTTTTGATCAGCGCTTGGTTATCGGCATCAGCAAACCAGGCGCCGATGCTGGCCGCAACGATGGGTCCGATGTCGTTGACCGCCTCGAGCTCAGCGGCTGTGGCCGTGGCAATGCGCGCGAGTGTGCCGAACGCAGCGACTAGATTCGCGGCGGTCGCTTCGCCAACATCTTTGATGCCGAGCGCAAAAATAAACCGGGCGAGTGTCGTTTGTTTGCTGCGATTGATCGCTGCGATGACGTTCTGAGCAGATTTCTGCCCCATGCGATCGAGCGCACCCAGCTGCGCTTCGGTCAATCGATAAACATCGGCAATAGTTTTTATCTGCGCCTTATCCACCAGCTGCTCGATCAGCTTCTCACCGAGGCCCTCGATGTCCATCGCACGCCGCGAAGCGAAATGAACGATGGCCTGCACGCGACGCGCCTTATCCTGGTCGGGCACGCTGGCTGGCAACTCGTAGGGCACGCTGTCGACCGGCCGGGCTTCCAGCACTACCCGCACCACTTCCGGGATGACATCGCCCGCGCGGCGCACCACCACCGTATCGCCGACGCGCACATCCTTGCGTCGAATCTCATCGGCGTTGTGCAAGGTCGCATTGGTCACCGTCACGCCGCCGACCAGCACCGGTTCGAGCCGCGCCACCGGCGTCAGCGCGCCGGTGCGCCCGACCTGCACATCGATACCGAGTATGCGGGTGGTGCGTTCGTCAGGCGGGAACTTGAAGGCCACCGCCCAGCGTGGCGCGCGTGCCACGAAGCCCAGCCGTTCCTGCTGTTCGACGGCGTTGACCTTGTACACAATGCCGTCGATCTCATAGCCGAGCTGGGCACGTCGCGCGCCGAGACCGTGGTAGTACGCCAGACTCTCAGCGACGCTACGGACGATGCGGCTCTCGGCTGAAACCCGCAGGCCGAGTTCGCGCAAGAGTTGCAGGGTGCCGAGCTGCGTAGCCGGGCGCGGGTGGCCGTCGAACTGGCCCATGCCATAGCAGCACAGGGTCAGCGGGCGCGTGGCCGTGATGCCGGCATCGAGTTGACGCAGGCTGCCGGCGGCGGCGTTGCGCGGGTTGGCAAAGATTTTTTGTCCCGCCGCTTGCTGGCGCTCGTTCATAGCCGCGAAGCCGCGCTTAGTCATGTAGATTTCGCCGCGCACTTCAATGCAGGGCAGCGCGGTTCGCAGGCGCAATGGAATGGCGCGGATAGTGCGAACATTGGCGGTGACGTCTTCGCCGGTCGTGCCGTCACCGCGCGTGGCGGCACGCACCAGCACGCCCTGTTCGTAAATGAGACTGATGGCGAGTCCGTCGAGCTTGGGTTCGGCGATGAACTCGACCTGCTCGACGCCCAGCTGCTCGGCACAGCGACGATGAAAATCACCGAACTCCTGGGCATCAAAGACGTTCGATAACGACAGCATGGGCAAGGGATGGCGGACCGCGGTGAAATGTGCGGCCGGCGTCGCGCCGACCCGCTGGGTTGGCGAGTCGACCGAGATTAGTTCCGGATGGCGGGCTTCGAGCGCTTCCAGTTCGCGCATCAGCCCGTCGTAGTCCGCATCGCCAATGAGCGGGTCGTCGAGGACGTAATACTGGTAGCTATGCCGCTCTAGTTCACGCCTTAACTCCAGCGCGCGCTGTTGCTCACGGTCAGTGACGGGCATGGGCGAAGTGGGCAGCGCGCTTGCGCAGGCGTGCGATGCTGGGCGCGTCGAGCAGATGCTTGGGGTCGACATACAGTTCGCCACCGGTCAGCTCGGTCAGGCGCTGGGCGGTATTGAGCAGCAGTTCAAAGGCGACCGGTCCGTCGAGCGGTCCCGGCAACTGTAGAAACAAAGCGACGCCAGCGGTGCGGAAGGCTTCAATCCTGCGCAGATCAAAAGTGCCGGGTTCGAACATGTTGGCAGCGCTGAATACCGGCGTCTGGCATTTCAATTCGCCCGCGCCGAAGTGATGGAAGATAGCCATCTCGCCAAACTGCATGCCGACTGCGTTCAAGGCCTTGACCAAGGTCGTGCCACTGAACTGCTGGCCTTCATGGGCGCGCACATAGAGCGAGATCAGGCCCGATACCGGTTCGGCGGCGGGTTCTTTATGGGCGCGCCGGCGTGGCGCAGACGTTTGGGCTGCCGGTGTTGCGGATGAACTGCCGAACAACTCGAGCTGATCGGTGCGCTTGCGTGCATTGCTGGCTTCCGGGGGCGGCACATTGTCATTGCGCACCGCCGGTAGTGCCGCGAGCGCCTCGTCCTGAGGCGGCAATACCACCTCGCGCGGCAAGTGGATGATCGGCAGCGCGACGGCGTCGTCGAGCTGCGCCGATGACCGCTCGGGCGCCATGCTGGGCGTCGCTGGGGGCGATGTTGCGCTGGACAGCGTTGCGGCGGCGGCGCGCGCCGCGCCGAGCAGCCCCTTGCGCGGCGTCGGTTTGAGCGGCGGCACTTCGTCGCGCGAGAGGGTGCGGATCGCGATAATCTCGTCAAAGCCCTCGCCACGCGGCGAGATACGCGGTTCGTGCGGGTCGTGGTCATCAAGATCGTAGCGCTGGAGGGCTTCCGGCGCATCCATGCGTGGGTAGCGTCGATCGAAGTGCAGGCGTGAATCGCGGCGGCGCTTATAGGCCGTCAACGCGTAGACGGCCAAGACGATCAGAGCGCCGATGATGAGCAGGAGGGTACGCAGGGACATCGCAGCTCCGGGTCTCGGCTTCAGGCAGTCGCCGCGAGCTCGACCGCCTCCTCCATGTTAACCGCCACCAGGCGCGAAACGCCGGCTTCCTGCATGGTCACACCGATCAACTGCTCGGCAATCTCCATCGTGATTTTGTTGTGGGTAATAAACAGGAACTGCACCGAGCGCGACATCGAGCGCAGCATCTCGGTCAGACGCATGACGTTGTTGTCGTCGAGTGGTGCGTCGACTTCGTCGAGCAGACAGAACGGCGCCGGGTTGAGTTCGAAGATCGAAAAGATGAACGCGACGGCGGTTAAGGCCTTCTCGCCGCCCGACAGCAGATGGATGGTGCTGTTGCGCTTGCCAGGCGGCCGCGCCATGACCGTCACGCCGGTCTCAAGCAGATCTTCGCCGGTCAGTTCCAGGTAGGCGTGGCCGCCGCCAAATAACACCGGGAACAAGGCCTGCATACCATTGTTGACCTTATCGAAGGTCTCGCGAAAGCGCGAACGCGTTTCACGGTCGATCTTGCGGATCGCCTCCTGCAAAGTATCCAGCGCTTCGGTCAGATCGGCGTGCTGGCTGTCGAGATAGGTCTTGCGCTCCGAAAGCTGGGTAAATTCGTCGATGGCGGCGAGGTTGATCGGACCCAGACGTGCAATGCGGCCGGACAGCTTTTCAAGTTCTTCCTGAATGGATTCTTCGCTCTCACCTTCACTCAAGCCAGCGAGGGTCGTTTCAAGATCTTCGCCGGTCTGCTTGAAACGACTGACCAGCTCCTGCAATCGCACTTCGAGCGCGCGCTGATCCAGACGTACCTGTTCGAGCTGCCGACGCTGTTCGCTGATCACCTGCTCGACCTCGGCGCGTTGCGACGCGGCCTTGCGCATATCGGCGTCCAGTTCGCCCAGCGCGCGACGCGCAGCAGTCAGTCGGTTGTCCGTGTCTAGCCTCTCGTGCAAAGCGCTATCGAGCTGCGCGCGCATGTCGACTCGCGGTTCTTCGTGGGCGGCGATGGCGGACTGGATATCGCTGCGACGTCGCGCTGCGCCCGCGCGTGCGCTGCTATTGCGGGCCAGGGCTTCGTCCAAGGTCGCGCACCGCGAACGCAGTTGTTCGATGTTTAATTCGAGCTGATGGGCGGCATCACGCAGATCGCGCCAGTGTTGGCGAGTGGAGTCGAGACGCGCCTGGATTGCGCCACGCGCAGCGCTTATCTGGGTACGGCGCTCGGCATGTTCGCGCAGCGCCCGCTCGGCTTCGGCCCGTTCAGCCTGGGTCTGGGCGAGGTTGTCCTGATGGCTGGCGGACAGCTTGGCGAGCCGTTCGAGCTCGGCCGCGACATCGGTCGCGCGGGCCAGACGGCGTTGGAATTCGGCTTCGAGCCGTGCCAGCTCGGAACGCTGGCGTGACAAAGCCTGCACGCCGGCATCGAGCTGCTCGGTATGCATGTGCTCATCCTGCTCCCTCTCCTTGATGTGCCCACGCAGCGCGTCGCTCTCAGCGCGCAGCGCGGCGATGTCGGCTTCGTGTTTAATCAGGCGTGTGCCTATTTCACCGATGGCGCGCTCGCGACTCAGAATGCTGTCGGCATCGGCCTGACCGCCGGCCACTTGTACCCAGTTGCCACCAAACAGGGTGCCGTCGGGTAGCACCACGATTTGCTGGGGTTGCAGGCGGCGGCGCAAGGCCAAGGCCGCGTCTGCGTCGAGCGCGACAAACACACCGGTCAGCAAGGGACGCAAATCGATCTTGCTGGTGATCTTGCTCAACAATGAATCGGTGTCGAAGTGCGCGACGTTATCGTCAACCGCGCCCAGGTCGACGACGGTCAAGCCGGCGGCGGCCTGATCGAAGCCGCCGCTGTCGCCAATGCGCGCAGTCAGTTCCGGACCACACAGCGCGCCAAGCGGAATGCGCAAGGCGGCTTCCAGCGCCAGTTCCCAGCCCGCTTCAATCTCGACGAAGGCGGCGAGCCGCGCCAGGTTGTCGATGCCGCGCGCCTTGCAGAAAGCTTCAACCACAGCCTGGTCGTTGCCATAGGCGGCTTCCTGCAGGGCCTGTAGTGAAGCCAGTCGACCACGCAGTTGCTGCAACTGGGTCTGAAGTTCGTGCAGCGTGCCGCCAAGGGTTTGCATGCCGGTGCGTGCCTGGCCGAGCTCGTCACGAATGGCGTTGCGCGCTGCGGTCATCAGAATGCGCTGGGCGTCACCTTGGTCGATGTCCGCTTTGAATTTGTCGATCTGGGCGAGCAGATTGGCCGTTTCGTTGCGGCTCGCCTCAGCGTTCAATACCGCGACGCGGGTGTCGGCGTCGGCAATCGTGGACAGCAGATGTTCGCATCGGATCTGACTGGCATGCGCGCTTTGCGCCAGCGCATTGTGGTCGCGGTTGCAGGCATCCCAGGTGTGCTGCCACTGATCGAGTTCAGCCTCGACCGCGCCCATCGCCTCGAAAGCACCCTGTTCGGCGGCGCGCTGCGCGTCGAAATGTGGCGCGATCTCGGCGAGACGGGTCGTGACCTCGGTGCGCGACGCGCCGTCGCTGGCCAGGGTTTCAAGGAGTTTGGCGAGGGTCTGCTCGGCGTCCTGCAAGTCCTGGCCCAGGGATTGCTCGCGATCCTCGGCGTGTTTGATGGCTTGCTCAAGGCGCGCGATTTCGCCGCTGCGAGCGTAGAAATCGGTCTGCAGCGTGTTGAACTGATCGGTCGCGATGATCTGCGCGTCGTGACTCGCGACCTGACGCGCCTCTAGCGCTCGCAGACGCGCGATTTCGGCTTCGAGCTCGTTGCTGCGCAGTTCGGCGACCTGGTGGCAGCGCGCGTGTTCTTCGTTCAGCGCCCGCCAGCGTACCGCCAGGCCACGGGCGGTGCTCTGGCGCTCGTCGGCCTTTAGTTCCTGATAGCGTTCGGCGGCGCGCGCCTGACGCTGCAGGTGATTGAGCTGTTTCTCAAGTTCGTCGCGGATGTCGGTGAGGCGCGCCATGTTCTCCTTGGTATGGCCCATGCGGTTCTCGGTCTCGCGCCGACGCTCCTTGTACTTGGAGATACCGGCGGCCTCTTCGAGAAAGCCACGCAGTTCTTCGTGCTTGGCCTCGATGACCCGCGAGATCATGCCCTGCTCGATCACGGAGTAGCCGCGCGCACCTATGCCAGTGCCGAGAAAGGCATTGGTGACGTCCTTACGCCGGCAGCGCGCGCCGTTCAAATGATAGGCCGACACGCCGTCACGACTGACGGTACGCTTGATCGAGATTTCGCCGAAGCCGGCATATTGGCCGCCGATCGTGCCATCGGCATTGTCGAAGATGATTTCGACGGTCGCTTGCCCGACGGGTTTACGGGTATTGGAGCCGTTGAAGATAACGTCCGCCATCGACTCGCCGCGCAGATGTTTGGCAGAACTCTCGCCCAAGACCCACAACAG
>JANLSI010000237.1:0-11372 GCA_031362345.1 Pseudomonadota bacterium | reverse complement strand
GAGTGCATGGGATGTGGCTGACGATAGTGCTGGGCAGTATCGGCGGATTTGGCGCCCAGTGAAGCATGTCGCGTCGGTGACACTTCGAACCAGCAGTACGTGGGCCACTAGCACCGCCGCCCGCGCGACAAGCCCGGCCCGTACAGCGCACCTCAGCGGTGCCGTCGATGTCACGGCGATGCCGGGGCTAGCCATAGCGCCGTACCGATCATTTCCGAATTTATTGCCAGCGCGGCCGCTAACCCCTAAGACTGTTACGGCATTAACCATTGTTTTTCCCCAAGGCCTTAAACTTGCCACGCGACACCGCGCAAACGGCTGATTAGGTATGCTGCAATTCGAGTTCAGCCACTGCAGCCACACCGATCCGCACTCGTCAGGCACCAGGAGTCCGTATGAATTACAGCTACGACGCCACTTTTTATAGGTACATCAACCGTGGCGCCATCCGCTCAGCGGAGATCATGCTCGGCAGATTATTGCAGGTACTGCGTATCACGAGCGTCGTCGACTTCGGTTGCGGGCAGGGCGCCTGGCTGTCAGTGTGGCAGCGGCTAGTATCCGCCGCTGTGCTGGGCGTGGATGGTGATTACGTCAATCGCGATGCACTGCTGATCGACAAAGGCGCATTCAAGCCCTGGGATTTGACTCAAGCCCTGAGTTGCGAACGGCGCTTCGACCTCTGCCAAAGCCTGGAGGTCGCCGAGCATTTGCCCGACGCCGCCGCCGACACCTTCGTCAAGACGCTGGTCGACCACGCGGATATGGTGATGTTCTCCGCGGCCGTACCGGGCCAGGGCGGGGAAAATCATATTAATGAGCAGCATTATGCCTACTGGCGCGCCAAATTCCGCCGTCACGACTACCTGCCCGCCGATTTTCTGCGCCCCTTCATCGCCACCAATCGCGAAGTCGAGGCCTGGTATCGCTACAACACGCTGTTGTACGTAAAGGCGTCGACCATCCCGGCACTGCCGTCTGCATTGACGGCCACCCTGGTGCCGGATGGGCAAGCCATTGCCGACGTCGCGCCCCTGCACTACAGAATGCGCTGCAAGCTCATCTCACTGCTACCGCCGGGCGGCGCCACCGTGCTGGCGATTGCCAAAAAGCACTGCGCCACCGCCTTGCGACGCAGTCCCGGGCCCGGCGAACAGCCGCGGGTCGACAGCCGTCGCCCATGAATCGCTGGTCCATCTCTTTGCTCAGCGCGGCGGCATTGATGGCCGCCGTCGGCCAAATCTTGTTTCGTCTCGGTGCCCGCGACAAGACCAGCATCGTGGCGTTGTTCAACGTGCCGATCCTGACCGGGGTCGCCCTCTATGGCGGCGGCACCCTGATCTGGATTTTCGTGCTATCACGGGAAAAGCTGGTCGATGTTTACGCCTTCACGGCGCTGACTTTCGCCCTGGTTTACATCGGCGCCGTCACTATTCTCGATGAACGCCTGCAGCTACAGGCGATGACCGGCATTGCCTTGGTGCTGCTGGGCTTGTTTCTGCTCGCACGAGCAGGGCACTAAACCTGGCTTGACCGCAGGCATTGACGAGGAGCACGCACATGATTCTGGGTCTGGTCGTTCCCTGTTATAACGAACAAGAAGTCTTGCCCGAAACCATTCGGCAAGTGTGCAAGGTGCTCGACGCGCTGGTCGCCACGCAGAAAATTTCCGCCGATAGCCGCGTTTATTTCGTCGATGATGGCAGTCGCGATCAGACTTGGCAGCAGATCGTCGCCGGCAGCAAGCACAGCGCTTTCGTCAAGGGCATCAAGCTGAGCCGCAATCGTGGTCATCAGAATGCCTTGCTGGCGGGACTATTCGGCGCTGCTGGCGACGCCATCATCAGTCTCGACGCCGATTTGCAGGACGACCTCGGTGCCATAGAGCGCATGGTCGACGCCTATCACGACGGCAATCAAGTGGTGTACGGGGTGCGAAATTCCCGCGCCACCGATACCGCCTTCAAGCGCCTGACCGCCCACAGCTTCTACCGCGTGATGTCCTTCCTCGGCACCGAAACGGTCTACGACCACGCCGATTACCGCCTCCTCAGCCGCACCGCTGTCGAAAGTCTCAAGCAGTTCGACGAGGTCAATATGTTCCTGCGCGGCCTGGTGCCCCTGCTCGGCTTCAAGACCACGACCGTGCACTACGAACGGCGCGATCGCTACGCCGGAGTATCGAAGTATCCACTACGCAAGATGCTGACCTTCGCCATCGAAGGCATCACTTCATTCTCTACCGTGCCACTGCGCATGATCACCCTGCTCGGCATCTCGGTCGCCCTCGGCACCATCGCGATGTCGGTCTGGACCATCGCCACCAAGCTCATGAACGATGCCACCATTCCGGGCTGGGCATCCACTGTCCTGCCAACCTACTTCCTTGGCGGCGTCCAGCTGTTCAGCATCGGCATCATCGGTGAGTACCTCGGCAAGGTTTATCTCGAAGTGAAGCACCGACCCCGCTTCATCGTTGAAGAAACCTGCTGAACGTGCCGGCACTGAGTATGTCGACACCGTCCAGGCCGCTGGCCCTGCTGAACGCCGCATTCGCACTGCTGAGCGCCTACGCGGCCTACGCCACGGTCTACTCTTTTCTCAAGCATCTGTCTGCCGCTGGGCCGGCTCCCATCGTCGCGTCCTGTGCCGTGACCGTCGTCCTGCTGATCTTGGCGATCTATCTGCGCGCCGCTATCCCAACGCTGGGAAGCCGTGTCGGCGCGCGCTTCGCCGTTATCGAAGACCGTCAGTGGCTCGCGCTGTGCTTCGTACTCGGCGTGACCTTGCGCGGTCTGACGCTCATCTACTGTCTACCCCAACAGACCTCGGATTTTGCGACCTACTTCGAGCTGGCACGGCGTCTGGCCTTCGACCATGTCTATGCAATCGCCGCTACGCGCGCTTACTGGCCACCCGGTCTGCCGCTGGAACTGGCGCCGCTGGTGTGGGCCTTGGGCAAACACTGGGCAACGCTGGTACTAAACAATATTTTCCTGTTCGGGCTGGTGCTGATCACCACTTTGAAACTCGGCCGACTGATAGTCGGCCGACGCGGCGCGCGCGTCGCCACGCTGGCGGTTACGTTGTGGCCGAATCTGATCTTTGCCGTCGGGCTCGCCGACAAGCAGCAACTGATTATGGTGTTGATGGCCTCGGCGCTTTATCTGTATCTACGCGCACGCGACATCACAGCTAGCCAGTCCCCGCGTTTGACGGCCATCGCGGCCGGCCTATGTCTCGGCGGCGCGATACTCACCCAGCCTTCGCATATGCTCTTTCCCGCCGTGCTGGTGCTGCTGGAACTGTGCTGCGCTACCCCGCTGCACCAGATCGTCAAACGAATCACGCCGGTCGTGTTCGGCATCATCCTGGTCGTTTCACCGTGGTCGATACGCAATTACCTGGTGCTCGGTCATTTCGTGCCGGTCTCCAATACCGGCGGTATCTCGCTCTACGTCGGCAACAATCCCGCCGCCACCGGCAGCTACGTCGCGATCGCCGGATTGGACGGCCTGGACGAGGTCAGCGCCAATAGGGAAGCCGGCAAGCGCGCGGTCGAATGGATAAAGGCCAATCCTTTGGCCTTCGCTGCGTTGATCGTGCCGAAGAACCTCGCCTTCCTCGGCGACGACGCTGATGGTCCCTTCTGGAGTCTCAAGTCGGGATGCGGGAAAGCGGGCATCGATTACATGCTGGCGAAAGCCGTCAGCAATTTATTCTGGCTGGTGCTGGTACTGTTGGTCTTTATCAGCACCTTGCCGAGCCGCGCGTGCGATTCCGCGCCCCAGCCGGTGGGCGTCGCGCTGATCATGCTGTGGTTCCTGTATTTTTTTGCGCTGCATAGCGTTTTCGAGAGTGGCGGCCGCCATCACGTTGCGCCCGCACTGGGCTTGATTATCCTCGCTAGCCGGCTGTTCGAGCGTGATTCACCTCGTCCGGCCAAGTCTCCGAACCGCTAACGCGACGAACGACGGCGCTACCTCACTTCTTGGCTTCGACTGCGGTCAACTGCAACACTTCACGAATCAAGGGTTGTGCGGGGTTGTCGCTCGGGATGAGCGTTTCTATCCGATACAGATACCCGGGCAAGTCGTCGCTGACTACCACCGAATAGCGTTTGTCCGCGAACTTCTCGAATAAATTGCGCTTGGGATCTTTCAAATAGGGCGCAAAGCTGATCTCATAACCCTTCCAGCTGCGGCCGTCGAACTCGAAGGTGGTCGCTTTGACGGTTGCCGACTCGGCGAGCGCAAATTTGATGCCGCGCTGGAAATAGCGCCAGCGCTCTTGAGCCGTACCATCGGGATCGGTCAGGCGATTCATCTGTAACACGTCGCCATAGAGGTAGTGGCCGAGAATGGGGTTGACCGTCGAACTCTCCATGGCCGGTGCGGGAAAGGCATGCGTGCCGGTGAAGAACAGCAGGCTGCCATTCTTGCTGCCATCGGCGTTAATTTTCTCGATTGCGAGCTCGACCTTGTCATCGAAGTTGAGATCAACTTCGAAACTGCCGGTCTTGTGGAATTCGTAATGCAGATCGAGCGGACGGGTGACGCTGCGCAATTGATTTGTCATCCACATGCGGGTCTCGGCTTCCGAGAGCTTCACTGCAGGTTGCTGCTCTACCTCGCCACCAGCGGCCAAGGCCGGCAGCGCCGCGCTGAGCACTAGCCACAGTATCGTCAACAGCTTAATGATTAGCTTCACCGTTAGTGTCCTGGATCATGACGGGCAGCAGCGGCGCGCCATAGCCTTTGAGGATGGCGTCGATTTCACCCTGATTGTCCTTGAGCAATTGATTAACTTGTTCTTTCCAGGCTTTGTCCGCAAAACGCACGGCCATAGCGATCTGAAAATCGAAGCGCAGACCGGGCTCGTTGTGCAGCGGGATGATACGAATCCCGACGTTCTTGATCTGCTGCGCATAATAAGCGGCGATCGGCCCCCACACGAAGGTCAGGTTGATTTTGTCTTGGACGAGATCGCGTTCGATGATCTTGCCGGGGCTCTCGCTCACGTCGCCGCTCATGCTCTGATAGGGGGAGGCGCGTTCCATGAGCTCGTTCTGCGCCAGCCACTGCGTGGCGGGGCCTTTATCCCAGATGCCGATACGCAAAGCGGCGCGTTGTGCGGGCGTGCTATTGATCAAGTCGTCCTGGGATTGAAGGTAATCGAGTCCACGCCCCTTTACATAAACCATGGCCCAGGCCGAGCGCATATACGGCCGCGTCGTCGCCGCCATATCGAAATGCTCGACCGCGCTCAACACCAGATCGCATTTATAGGCCCCGTCGGGCGTATCGTTGCTGGTCAGCGTATTGCGGATGAAGCCGATACGCTGCGGAAACCAAACGTAGGCGACCGGTAGCCCCAGCTTGCGACCGAACAGTTCCGCAATCTTGTTCTCGTAGCCCTGCAGCGCTTTGTTCGAGGACGGCAGACTATTAGGGTCAGCGCAGATCTTGAGCGCGATTCGCGGTACCGCCTCACTGTCCGCGTGGACCACCGCGTTCACCGCAGTCGCCGCGATCAGGAGCACCGCCCGTCCCCATCTGCGGTGGCCGTGCGCGTTAGCACACAATCGCAGCAGGGCGGCGCGGATCATCATGTGCCGCGCTTATTCCGGACTGGTACCGGATGTCAGCGCCTGGTCCATCTTCTTGATGGCGCGCTGGACCATATTCCTACCGACCTTGACGTTCGGTAGCGACGCTTCAAGCGCGGCGCGATTGACCGGCGGACGGGCGTCGCCGACCACCACGACACCCACCATGCCGGTCGTCACGTGTGGATTGCATTTGAAAATCCACGCGCCTTCCTTGTCGACGGTGGCGACAAAGCCCTCTTCCCCGAGCTTGGCTTGCCACGGCGTGGCACCCTCGGGAATCATGCCTTCGACCGTCTGCGTATCGTGGCCTATCATGCCGTTGA
Source organism: Pseudomonadota bacterium (assembly GCA_031362345.1). Lineage (GTDB taxonomy): Bacteria > Pseudomonadota > Gammaproteobacteria > JADJYF01. The sequence continues at coordinate 5,438 of JANLSI010000237.1, read as the reverse complement.
AGCGGATGGTGTCACCGGGTTTGGCAAAGGTCACCATCGGGCGCCATTGAGTCACTATGCCCTGGATGACGTGCTCTTCGGCTTGTGCGAGCGCAGCCGCAGCCAGCAGTATCACGCCTACACCCCTAACGACGGTCTTTTTAATCATCTGAGCCAGACTCCCCATGGGTTGAATTGAAGCTACGACCAAGGTCCGCATTGATGTGAAAAATAAGCGCGTTCGTGTGAATTTGTGCTGAATTTCGCGGCGCCTCTCAAGCCCAGAGGCGCAGCGCGTGTCACGCAAAAGCCGAGTGCGAACGCCGTCCTGTTTGCGCAGATGGCGCAGCGGGTCGTTAACGACGATCAATTGCGCGCGTTACGAGCTGCGAAAAAGAATCGGCGCTCGGTATCGAACGCCGTTTGCAGATTTAGCGGCGCAGGTCAGACCTCGATCCGCCGCGCGAGCAAGCTGCCTCAGGGCAAACTGAACACGCTCAGTACACCGCCGAGGCGGGTGTAGCTGCTCAGACCCTTGTATGCGCCCACCGCACCCAGACCATCGGTAGCGTTGATCAGGCCCGCCGCCATGCCAATACCGGCCCAACCACCGACACCCGACAAGACACCGACGTACTGTTTGCCGCCGTGACCCCAGGTGTTAACGTTGCCGACGATGCCGGACGGCGTCTTGAACTTCCAAAGTAGCTTGCCGGTCTTGGCATCGATCGCCTTTAGGTAACCTTCGAGCGTGCCGTAGAACACGACATCACCCGCCGTTGCCAGCGCACCGCTCCACACCGAGAAACGCTCCGGAATCGACCAGACAATCTTGCCCTTGTCGGCATTCCAGGCAATGAAGTTGCCCAGATTGCTGTTGTCGGCATTGTTGCCGAACTCCTTACCGGCCGAGACGCGGCCAGCCGGGAACATGCTCAGTACCGCGTTGACATACGGCTGCCCCGCAACATACTCACCGCCGCTAACCGGCTCGTAGTTCATGCAGACGTGGTTGGTCGGCACGTAGAACAAGCCCGTCTTAGGGCTGTACGCCGCCGGCTGTTGGTCTTTGGAACCGAGCGCCGCCGGGCAGATGTTGGTGCTGTTGATATCCTCGCCGTTGTGATGGGTGCTGTACTTGGCAACCACTTGCGGACGGCCGGTCTTCATGTCGACGTGGGTCGCCCAGTTGACCGCCGGATCGAATTTCTCGGCAACCAACAGGCTGCCGTTGGTGCGGTCGAGGGTGTAACCGAAGCCATTGCGATCGAAATGCACGAGCGCCTTGGTGTCCTGACCCTTGACCTTCATGTCAACCAGGATCATTTCGTTGACGCCGTCGTAGTCCCACTCGTCGTGGGGGGTCATCTGGTAAACCCAGTGGGCCATACCGGTATCGACATCGCGCGAAAAGATCGACATCGACCACTTGTTGTCGCCTGGACGGACGACCGGATTCCAAGTCGAGGGATTGCCGGTACCGTAGTACAGCGCGTTACGCTCCTTATCGTACGGCCACCAGCCCCACACCGAACCGCCACCGATCTTCCATTGGTCACCTTTCCAGGTCTTCAACGAAGAATCGGCGCCAATCGGCTGACCCAGCGACGTGGTCTTGGCAGGATCGACCAGCATGTCCGCATCCGGCCCCACGCTGTAAGCACGCCAGACGCGCTTACCGTCCTTCAGAGCATAGGCATTGATCCAGCAGCGCACACCGAATTCGGCGCCCGACATACCCGTAATGACCTTGTCCTTCATGACATGCGGCGCGTTGGTGTTGGTCTGGCCAAGTTTCGAATCGCCGTTCTTGACCGACCATACCTTCTCACCGGTCTTCGCGTTCAGCGCTACCAGCGTGGTGTCCGCCTGCTGCAGCAGGATCTTGCCGTCGCCAAAACCGAGACCACGATTGACCGTGTCGCAGCACATCACGGGCACGGTTTGATCGTAATCCTGCACCGGCACGTATTCCCACACCACCTCGAGCGTATCGAGGTCGATGGCGAACACGTTGTTGGGGAACGCGGCATGGATATACAGCGTGTCAGTCTTCAGCCCGGTCGCTGCGGCCGGCAATACCAGCGGACCCCCTTCATGGCCACGCAGCACACCGGTGGAGAATGTCCACGCGGCTTGCAGCTTTTACGCATTCGTAGCGTTGATTTGATCCAACTTGGAATAACGCCAATTCCAGTAATCACCACTGGCAGAAACCCAGTAGTTCGGGTCTTTCATGAGCTTCTCAAGTCCTTCGTTCGCCAGCACCTGGGCGCTGGCAGTGAACGCTACCAGAGCGGCTGCCGCTATGAGCCATCGCTTTAACGACGCTGTCCTCATGACCTCCTCCTTCACAACTTTCTTGTTGACCATCACGGTGCAGATCTCTTGGTGTTTTAGCTCCGAACCGGCCCGAGATCGATAAGCCGATTCAGAGCATTGGAAAGCGAACGAGCGAAGGACACGGTGCCGTAGGGCTGGAGACGGGGCGGAGGTGAGCTGCCTTATTGGTGAACGCGGGTGCCCAACTGATGCAAGCTCTTGGCCCATGTTCACGGCGATTATAGGCATATTTTCCTAAGCGGCAACCGCTTTGACAGGGCCTGAACAGCCGTAGCAGAGCACGCCTATTTGCCCGCTCATCGCCCTGCTGGCGCGGGGCTTCCGACGCCAGCAGGGGTGACCGCATCACCGCCTGAGGGCGTCGCTGCGGCACCCTCAGGATGTTGGCGCTGCGGGCCGATAAAACATCGTTTGCTGGCGTCGGTGCGGGCTTGCTCTAGCTGTGCGACGACTTTCTTAGCGCGTTCGTTGTCGCGAAACAGGCCACCTTTTTCGCCCGGCATGCGCTGGTAGATTTCAAAAGTACGGGCCTCGGTGAATTCATCGAAACTGAGCTGTTGTGCGATGATGTCCACCTCGCAGGCGCAGGCGTAAAGATTATCGACGGTCTGGCCGCCATTCGTGCGCATGCAGGTCAGCACATGGTCGACCCGTTCCAAGGTCGGATAATTATTGTCCTGCGCCTGCGCGCCAGTCGCGAGCAGCACTGAAATCAGAACGAGACCTCGCATGGCGCCAACTCCGGCTCAATTGCACAGGCTGCGAAAAAAATGATCCTGATCTTTCATCAATACCGAGAACCGGGCAAGCGCCTTGATGGCTGAAACCGATACTCATCAAGGGACAGCCATGCCGCCGTGCGGCGGTGGACGCTGCCTACATCTGCTTGGACGGTTTGTTGCATGTCGTTGACCGGCGTCGCGTTTGTCTTGAGCTACCTGTACGGCTTGGTGCGGACGTTTACGACCCAACCGATCTGGGGCTTGTTCGTGTATATCGCGGTGTTCTATCTCCATCCCCCCCTGCGCTGGTGGGGTAAGGATCTGCCGGACCTGCGCTGGTCACTGACCGCGGCGATAGTCACGTTGCTGGCGTTGCTCGGCGCCACCCGACGCTCTGATGAGGTGTCGTGGACGGCCTATCCGGTGGTCAAGATAGTCATCGCCTACGTGGTATGGATGTGGATTCAATACCCTTGGGCAAACCCCGAGCATATGGAGGGTCTTATCTTGCTCTCCAAGTACGTCGCGCTCATTTACATCATCTATCGATTGGTGGACTCGGAGAAAGCACTCCAAGACTTCGCCCTCGCCCATGTGCTGGGGTGTTTCTACTTCGGCCTTCTCGCGCTCGATGCGTTGGGCGAAGGACGCCTTGAATTGATTGGCGGCCCGGGTGTCAATGATTCCAATACGCTCGGCATGCACGTTACCACCGGTATCTTCTTCGCCGCCAGCCTGCTCCTGTCACTGCGCGGCTGGAAACGCTGGGCGGTGATGGCGATGGTGCCGGTGCTCGCCAATTGTGTTGTACAGACCGAAAGCCGCGGCGCGTTCCTGGGCGCCGTAATCGGTGGCTTCGTTTATTTCCTGTCTTCGCCACGCCGCCATCGCAGCGTCATCATCGGGCTGGGAACGGTGTGCGTTTTCGTACTCCTGGCCTACACGCCGATGACGTACTGGCAACGCATGAGTTCGATAGACAAAGGCATCGAAAACGCGGAAGAACGCGACAAAAGCGCCGAGTCTCGCGTGGTGATCGTCAAGGCCCAGTGGGAGATGTTCAAAGACCATCCGCTGGGTTTGGGATTCAATTCTACCGCCTACCTAAGCCGTGCCTATCTGGATACTGAATGGTTGACCGCCGCCCGTAACGAAGATATCGAGACCCAGGGCGCACGGGCTTCGCACAATACCTTGATGAGTACCTTGGTCGACCAAGGGGTGCCGGGCATAGTCCTCGCGCTGGCGGCAATAGTGGCGATCCTGCGTATGGCCACTGAGCTCAATCGAAGTCAGCTTGCGACCGATAACAGCAGCATCGGCTTGATGCGGGCCGCGATCTGCAGTTCGCTGGCATCGATTTTCGTGTCGGGCATGTTCACCAATTATCTGAAGGCCGAGGTCCAACTATGGATGATTGCGCTGTTGGTCGCCTGCGTGCACATCACGCGCCAAAGGACTGCGCTGGCGACCACGCCCAGGCCAGCGGATCAGCAACAAGGCACGACCATGCCATCCCTGGGTGACCATGAGCATCGCCACAGCATCTAAGGACCCTGGACGAGAAGTAGACTTGCACCCGCAGGCGGCGGCTTTCGACGGCGTACCCTAGCCGGTGGCTCATCGGCGCCGCCCGCAGCCGGCCTGACGAACACCATGAACCGTCACAATTGGAACAAAAAATCGCGCCATGAATAACATCCTCGTCACCGGCGGCGCCGGATACATTGGCAGCCATGTCGTCAAACTGCTGGGCTTGGCCGGCTTGCGCGCCGTCACGCTCGATAATCTGAGCAAGGGCCAGCGTGACGCCGTCCTGTATGGCTCGCTGGTGGTGGGTGACACCGGTGATCGCGAGCTGCTGTTACGCGTGTTGCGCGAAGAAGCCATCGATACCGTCATGCATTTCGCCGCCTTTACCATCGTGCCGGAGTCGGTCAGCGACCCCCTCAAGTATTATGGCAATAACACCTGCGCCACACGCAATCTGCTGCAATGCTGCGTGGAAGCGGGTGTCTCGCAGTTGGTGTTTTCATCGACTGCTGCGGTATACGGCATTCCGCCCGGCGACGGCATCTGCGACGAGCAATCGTCGACTGTCCCGATCAATCCCTACGGCACATCGAAACTGATGAGCGAGCTCATGCTGGCCGATGTTTGTCGAGCGCATGGCATGCGCGCAGTGATCCTGCGTTACTTCAACGTTGCTGGCAGCGATCCCGACGGCGAGATCGGTCAGTCCACCCCTGGCTCGACCTTACTTATCAAAGTCGCCGCCGAAGCCATCGTCGGCAAGCGCGAGCACGTCCAGGTCTTCGGTACCGACTATCCAACGCCCGACGGCACCGGCATTCGCGATTACATCCATGTGACCGATCTCGCCAATGCCCACGT
>JANLSI010000206.1:0-1917 GCA_031362345.1 Pseudomonadota bacterium | reverse complement strand
CACCGGCAGGCTGGCGAAGGGATTGCGCGCCCGATGCTCAAACGTGTTCTGCTCACCCTTGGGCAGCTTGACCACCACACCCTCGAGTTCGATGCCAGCGCCACCAGCGATTTTCTCGGCGATATACAAACGCACCTTGGTCGGGTTGGGCGCGACCTGGAACCAGTAGAGCTTCATGCGCGCTCGCACCTGCCGAACCGCTAGCTCAAGGCGCGGCGCGCGCCGCGGCCTTGGCTTTCACCGGTGACTTGGCCTTGGCGTTGCTCTTGGCGTTGTAGGCATCTTCCATGCGCCGCAATTCCTCCCAGCTCAGATAGGAGGTAAAGCCGCGATCCTCGTCGAAGAACAGCACTGCGCCATTGCTGATGAAAAGATATTCGGTGTCTTCCAGCGCGGTGGTCGCGCCGTGCAGCATGCCATTGGGTTCATAGATGTAATCGCCCGCATTCAGCACACCATCACGCACCTGCAGCTTGCCACTCAGAATGAAGGTGTGAGACGCCGACAAGTGCTTGTGCTGGGGCGCGACGAAGCCTTTTTTCCATTTCAGCAACACTGCCCAACCGCCCGATTCAGCGCCGGTCCAAAGAATCTTGACGAAGGAACGTTCGGGATCGAAAGGCTGTGGCATCCATTCGGTCTTGCTGGCTTGCACCAGCGTATCCATGAGTTCGGAATTGAGTGGTTTGATCAGTTGTGGCAGGGCCATGTTGATTCTCCTGTGCGAGTTGATGATCGGATTGCCGCCGGCAGCGCGCGACGAAAAGCTGCGCGCTACCTGAGGAGATCTGCCGTGGCTGGCGGCGGGCCGCGGCGCAGGAAACTATTTGCCCTGCTCGTCCATGGCTTTGCGCTGCGCGGCATCCTGGTCTTCGACCATCTGATCGACGCCGGCGGCCTTGTCCAGCGGTGCTTTCACTTCGGCGGCCAGGCCACCGCCGCCTGGCGGCGGATGATCGTTATCGAAACAGGCGGTGAGCGGCACGCTCATGCACGCGATCAGGAACAGATTTTTGAAATACATGTGAATACTCCTCCTCAGTAGACTTCGAATAGGCCCGCCGCACCCATGCCACCGCCGATGCACATGGTCACCACCACGTGCTTGGCGCCGCGGCGCTTGCCTTCGATCAGCGCATGGCCGATCAGACGGCTGCCGGTCATGCCATAGGGATGACCGACAGCGATGGCGCCACCATTAACGTTCAGGCGCTCGTCGGGAATGCCGAGCTTGTCACGGCAGTACAGCACCTGCACGGCGAAGGCTTCGTTCAGTTCCCACAGGTCGATGTCGGCGACCTTGAGGCCGGCGCGCTGTAGAAGTTTCGGAATCGCGTAGACCGGGCCGATGCCCATCTCGTCTGGTTCGCAACCGGCCACCGCAAAGCCACGAAACACGCCGAGCGGCTGCAAGCCTTTCTTGGCGGCAAGCTTGTCGCTCATCACGACCTGCACCGAAGCACCATCGGAAAACTGGCTGGCATTGCCGGCCGCGATCACCCCACCTTCGAGCGCCGGCTTGATCTGGGACACGCTTTCATAGGCCGTGTCGCCACGGATGCCTTCGTCCTGGGACGCGGTGGTGTCACGGAAGCTTTCAGCGCCGGTGTTCTTGTCGACAATCTTCATGGTCACATTGATCGGCACGATTTCGTCGTCGAATTTGCCTGCTTCGCGCGCCGCGAAAGCGCGGTTCTGGCTGCGCACGCCGTAACGGTCCTGGGCTTCACGCGGGATTTTGTAACGCGAGGCGACCACTTCGGCGGTCTGCAGCATCGGCCAGTAGATCTGCGGCTTATTCTCCGCCAGCCAGGAATCGCTGAACATGTGCTGATTCATTTCGTTCTGCACGCAGGAGATCGATTCGACACCACCGGCGACATAGACCTCGCCTTCACCGGCCATGATGCGCTGCGC
>JANLSI010000204.1:0-4245 GCA_031362345.1 Pseudomonadota bacterium | reverse complement strand
CACCTGATAGATGCCAGCTCGTCCCTTGTAGCCGCTTGGGCAATCGGCGCCGCCATCGCCGGGTCCGAACACACTGATGCCCTGTTCCACCCATTCCTTGGCGAAGCCCTCCTGCAGCAGGGCTTCCTCGGGCATCTCGATGCGTACTTTGTAATCCGGATGCAGTCGTCGGCACAGGCGCTGACCGGTGATGAGATTGATGGTGGTGGCAACGGCGAAAGCCTGGATGCCCATATCCTGCAGCCGCGTGAGGGTCTGCGGGCCGTCGTTGGTATGCAGTGTAGACATCACCATGTGGCCGGTCTGGGCGGCCTTGACTGCGATCGACCCGGTTTCGAAATCGCGGATTTCGCCGACCAAGATGATGTCCGGGTCCTGGCGCAGGAAGGCTTTCAGCGCTTTGGGGAAGGTCATACCCGTGCGTTCGTCAACCTGCACCTGATTGACACCCGGCAAGTTGATTTCGACCGGGTCTTCGGCGGTCGAGATGTTAACGTCGTCCTGATTGAGGATATTAATCCCGGTATAGAGCGAGACGGTCTTGCCGCTGCCGGTTGGCCCGGTCACCAGGAACATGCCATAGGGCTTGAGCAGGTTTTTGAGAAAGAGCTTTTTCTGGAAATCCTCGTAACCGAGCTGATCGATCTGCAGCTTCGCGGAGTCAGAGTCGAGGATACGCAGCACGGCCTTTTCGCCGAACAGGGTCGGACAGGTGCTGACGCGGAAATCGATGGCCTTGGTTTTGGACAGCTTGAGCTTGATGCGGCCGTCCTGCGGTACGCGGCGTTCGGACACGTCGAGGCGCGACATGACCTTGATACGCGCGGCGATCTTACCAGCCAGGGCGAGCGGCGGGCGCGATACTTCCTGCAACACGCCGTCGATACGGAAGCGCACCCGGTAGATTTTTTCGTAGGGTTCGAAATGCAAGTCCGAGGCGCCGCGCTTGATCGCGTCGAGCAGACATTTGTTGACGAAGCGCACTACCGGGGCATCGTCGATTTCGGCCTCATTGCTGTGGTCCGGTTGCTCTTGACCGACTTCGACGTCGTCAAAATCCTCAAGGTCAGAGTCTTCCATCGCGCCCAGTCCGGCCTCCGCAGCCTCAAGCGCTTTGTCGATGACCTTGGCGAGCTTGTCCCACTCGACGACCACCGCCTCGGTGGTACCACCGCCAATATTGAACTTGATTTCGTCCAGCGCTTGCAGATTGGTCGGGTCGGGAATGCCGATGAAGACCCGTGCGCCGCGTTTGTACAACGGGATGGCATTGTGTCGGGTGATTAGATCGCGACTGACGAGCTTGATGGTGTCGGGGTCGATGTCGAGCGTGTCGATGTCGACCATCGGCACACCGAATTCGCTGGAAGCGGCATGCGCGATGGCGCGTCCGTTGACGATGCCGTTCTCGACCAAGAATTTTACAAAGGGTGTTTTCTTGGCCAGCGCGTCCTGGAAGGCTATTCCGGCGGCTTCTTCTTCCAGAAGGCCGTCAGCGACCAGTCTGCGTGCGAGGCCACTCAAGGGCACTCGGTTACTCGATACCGCCATGGGGTCAGCTCGCGAGGTCAATTGATTCGACACAAAATGGTAGATTAGTCGCTGCTAAATAGCTACTCCGCCAAATGATTTTCACTTGCGCGCACGCCTAGGCAAGGGCCGTGCGCGGGGTTTGGAGCCAGGCTTATTCAGGCTGCGGCGGCACGTGCTCCGCCGAGCACGAGGCCACCATCACCGCAGTCGACAAGGACGGTATCGCCCGCCTGGTAACGCCCCTTGAGCAAGGCTTCGGCAAGCGGCGTCTCCAGCAAGTTCTGGATCGCGCGTCGCAAGGGGCGCGCGCCGTAAACGGGGTCGAAGCCGGCCTCGCCAAGCTTATCGAGCGCGGCGGTCGTGACCTCGAGGCCGATGTCCTGCTGGGCCAGACGCCCCGTGAGGCCAGCTATCTGCACTTCGGCGATAGCGCGGATCTGGGCCTTCTCAAGAGCATGAAACACCACCACTTCGTCGATACGGTTGATGAACTCGGGTCGGAAGTGGCTGGCCACCACGGCCATTACCGCTGACTTCATACGCTCGTAGTCGGCGCTACCGGTCAGGGCCTGGATGGTGTCCGAACCTAGATTGGAGGTCATGACGATGACGGTGTTGCGGAAATCGACCGTACGGCCATGGCCGTCAGTGAGTCGCCCGTCGTCCAGCACTTGCAACAGGATGTTGAATACTTCCGGATGGGCCTTCTCAATCTCGTCAAGTAGCACCACCGAATAGGGTTTGCGGCGCACAGCCTCGGTCAGATAGCCGCCTTCCTCGTAACCCACATAGCCCGGCGGGGCGCCGATCAGGCGCGCCACTGAATGCTTTTCCATGAATTCCGACATGTCGATGCGCACCAAGGCCTGCTCGGTATCGAACAGAAAGGCGGCCAGCGCTTTACACAGCTCGGTCTTGCCGACGCCGGTCGGTCCCAAGAACAGGAAAGAGCCGTTGGGGCGATTAGGATCGGAGAGCCCGGCACGCGAGCGCCTAATGGCATTGGCGACGGCGGTTACCGCTTCGTCCTGACAAACCTCCCGCGCATGCAATGCATCTTCCATGCGCAGCAGTTTGTCGCGTTCGCCTTCGAGCATTTTCGAGACCGGAATGCCGGTCCACTTCGACACGACTTCGGCCACTTCCTCCTCGGTCACGCGGTTGCGCAGCAGCTGGTTGGGCTTGCCGTCTTCACGACTCGAGGCAGCCGCGAGTTGCTTCTCCAGCGCCGGAATGACGCCGTACTGCAGCTCCGACATGCGGTTCAGATCACCCGCGCGCCGCGCCGTTTCGAAATCCAGACGCGCGCGTTCGAGTTCGGCCTGCACTTGATGGGCACCCGACAGGGCAGCCTTCTCGGCCTTCCAGATCTCTTCCAGATCGGCGTATTCATGCTCAACTTCGCCGAGTTGCTGCTCAAGATCGGCAAGTCGACGCTTGGAGGCGTCATCTTTTTCCTTGCGCAGCGCCTCGCGCTCGATCTTGAGCTGGATGGCGCGCCGGGCCAGGCGGTCCATGGACTCGGGCTTGGAATCGATTTCGATGCTGATGCGGCTGGCGGCCTCGTCGATGAGATCGATGGCCTTGTCGGGCAGCTGTCGGTCGGTGATGTAGCGGCTCGACAGATGGGCGGCGGCGACGATCGCCGGATCGGTGATTTCAACACCATGATGGACGGCGTAGCGCTCTTTCAGGCCGCGCAGGATGGCGACGGTGTCCTCGATGGTCGGCTCGTTGACCAGCACTTTCTGGAAGCGTCGCTCGAGCGCGGCATCCTTCTCCACATACTTGCGGTATTCGTCGAGGGTGGTCGCGCCTATGCAATGCAGCTCGCCACGCGCCAGCGCGGGCTTCAACATGTTGCCGGCGTCCATCGCTCCCTCGGCCTTGCCGGCGCCGACCACGGTGTGCAGTTCGTCGATAAACAGGATCACCTGACCGCCTTGCTTGGACAGGTCGTTCAAGACCGCCTTCAGACGCTCCTCGAACTCACCGCGAAACTTGGCGCCGGCGATCAAGGCGCCCATGTCCAGTGAAAGCACGCGCTTACGCTTGAGACCTTCGGGTACTTCACCATTGATGATGCGCTGGGCGAGACCTTCGACGATGGCGGTCTTGCCGACACCGGGTTCGCCAATCAGCACGGGGTTGTTCTTGGTCCTGCGCTGCAGGACCTGGATGGTGCGACGGATCTCCTCGTCGCGACCGATGACCGGGTCGAGCTTGCCAGCTTCGGCACGGGCGGTCAGGTCGACCGTGTATTTGTCGAGCGCCTGGCGTTGTTCTTCGGCATTCGCGTCGCCGACGGATTCACCACCGCGCAAAGCATCGATGGCTTGGGCGATGCGACTGGTGTCGGCACCCTGTTCTTTTAACAAGCGCCCGACCTCGCCTGGGTCGTGCAAGGCCGCCAGCAGAAATAATTCGCTGGCGATGAAACTGTCCTTGCGTTCCTGGGCGAGCTTGTCGCAGATGTTGAGCAGTTTGATCAGCGCATTGGAGAAATGCACCTCGCCGACCGCACCACTGACTTTGGGCAGTCGCTCCAAGGCACGAGCGAGACTGGTGCGAGTGCGCCCGACGTTGACGCCGGTGTTTTGCAATAGCTGCGCCACGACGCCGCCGTCCTCTTCGAGCAGCGTCGAGAGCAGGTGCGCGGGTTCGATGAATTGGTTGTCAGCGCCCAGTGCGAGACTCTGTGCGTCGGCCAGC